>NZ_KE952853.1 GCF_000466385.1 Aneurinibacillus aneurinilyticus ATCC 12856 | reverse complement strand
CGATCTAATCTGGATTATACTGGATAATCAACACCCTTGGTCTTACATAATAGCTTGAACATCACCTCTGTATGAACAAAATCCTATAAAAATACACTTTGAATTATTGTGATTATTTTGAGTAGGTAGTATAATGACTACTAAATAAAAAGGCTTATATTCCTTTTATTGCAGTTGTGTGGGTGACGAATGGATGTGACCTTTATCATTATGTTCTGAAGGAGGGGGAAAATGAAGCAGGAGCATGTATCAGCTGAAGCATATGTTGGTATACAACAGGAAGATAGTTTCTTGCAAGGTGTAAAAGATTGTTTGCCAACCGTATTTGGATATTTAAGTATAGGGTTTGCTGCCGGTGTAATCGAAAGAACGGCTGGCTTAAGTATTATGGAAATTGTGCTTATGTCTTTGTTTTTGTATGCGGGGTCCGCCCAGTTTATTGCCGCAGGTATGCTGGTAGCGGGCGCACCGATATCGGCGATTATTTTAACTATATTTTTCGCTAATCTTCGTTACTTACTATTAAGTGCTGCGCTGTCCCCTTATTTTCGACATCTTCCTACTTGGAAAAATGCAATTATTGGTTTTCAGTTAACCGATGAGACCTTCGGGGTGGCAGCGAACCATCTTGCGAATAGAAAGCTGGCTAACGATCGCTGGATGTTTGGCTTAAATATAACTGCGTATGTTAATTGGCTGATCGCCAATGTCGCAGGTGGAATTTTTGGTCAATGGATTGCCAAACCGGAAGATTACGGTCTTGATTTTGCTTTGCCAGCTATGTTTATTGGGTTGCTTGTTTTGCAAATTTTAGGTCGTGCAAAAGTACGAATAGACCTGTTGGTAGCCATTAGCGCAATTGCTATTACTGTAGGTGTCAGCTTCCTATTTTCCGGGGGGATAGATATTATTGTAGCTACTGTGCTGGCAGCAACGATAGGAGTGATAATAGAGAAATGGCTATAACATGGCAGGTGTTCTGGATTATTGTTGGCGGGACAATTGTAACAATCATTCCACGGGTATTTCCATTGGTCGTGTTAAGCAAGCTTAATATTCCTCAACTGGGATTGCGCTGGCTTGCCCATATTCCTGTTGCTATTATGGCAGCTTTGTTAGCACAAGAATTATTGTTGCCGACGAAAGAATTTTCATATTTTTGGGATAATATAAGACTTCTTGCTGCTCTTCCGGCTCTGCTTGTTGCAATTATAACTCGCAGTTTGTTAGGAACTGTCGTAGTCGGAATTTTTTCCATGATGATGCTACGTTGGTTTCTATAAGGGGCTGCTGCTGGATTTGGATTATACTGAAGGTTCTGTTATACTAGATGTAAGAAAATCTATTATATTAGAGTCTACTTTCTAAAGTGAGATGATTAAATTTTGGGATACTTTATTTTCTTCATACTCAACTTTATATTAGCTTACTTTATCTATGATGAATCCAGCTATGTTAAGCCTTTAGAACATTCTATTCTTTTGCTGATTGTGGTTGTTATAATGGATTTAATTACGAAAAACAAAAAGAAAAGAAAAAATTAATCAAATTAATAAACAAATACAATTAAAAAACAGGCGTTTCAGGAGTATAATGGAAAAAACTTCTGAACGCTTTTTTATTATTTATTTTTAAGGGGAGTGAAGATGATGGACATTTACCAGGAAAGAGCTGTAGCGTTTATTCACCTTATGGAGTTCGATTCCGTAATAGATGAATCTGCCAATGACTCTGCTCAAGCTTCTGCTATTTTGACAGCACTCAAATATGTAGAAGAAACTACGGTGAAGAAAAAACATGATGTATGGGGATTGGAGCTGCCAGGGAAACAAATGACCATTTTCTCTAACAGTATAGCGATTTCCTACCCTGTCGAATACAATTCAGGTGCATTATACCAATTATTAGTAGACGTGTGTCACCTACAGCTCAATCTGTTGGACAAAGGCTTTTTCGTTCGTGGTGGAGTATCTGTCGGAAAGCTATATCATGAGGGCAATATGGTATTCGGGCCGGCTCTGGCAGAAGCACGTCAGCTTGAAGCGAAAGTGGCTAAATATGCACGTGTTGTTTTATCTGAGGAATTTTATCAAGAGGCGCTTGAATATAGATATGAGGCCCATACGATTATGGAAGAAGAAAGATTCCTGGCCCAATTATTATTAAAAGATAAAAAAGACGATTATTACCTCGATTTTTTCCGGATATCCGAGTTTAATACACTTGATGAGGCAATGGATCTGCATAAAAAAACAAAAAGGCTGCTAAAGGATCGACTGAAAAATAAGGCATTGCCAAAGAAGGCAAGAGAAAAACTTGTTTGGTTTAAGAAATACCTCAAATATGCTAAAGAAAAGTATTCATTTGAATGAGTTACATAATATAAAGGGTGTTGGCCAGTACGCTCGGCAATGGATGGCTAACACCTTGAGCTTCAAACGGACGTGGGTTCGTCTGCTGTTTCTTGCCGCAACCAAGCGGGATGACAAAATATCTTGTGTCCCGCTCTGGTTGTCTTTTTTTCTCTAAACAATTTACAGATGTGCTTTGATTTAATTCGTATATGGCTCATTCCATACAAAAAGAACAGAAAAAATGTCTAAAAATTAGTACCAAGTACTAATATCTAGTGATAAAATACAGGTAAAAGAAAGTTGAGGTGTAGTCTAATGATTAAATCAAAAGCACGTATTACAGCGATTGGTACATATGTACCTCATAAAAAGCTATTAAATGCAGATTTAGAAAAAATGGTGGATACGAGCGATGAATGGATTATCCAAAGGACAGGCATGAAGGAGAGACGAATTGCGGAGGACGAAGAATATGCTTCTACTTTAGCTTTTCATGCGATTGAAAATTTGGTTGCAACCTATAAAAAAGACCTGTGGGACGTTGATTGTATCATTGTAGCGACGACTACTCCGGATTATGCGTTTCCAAGTGTAGCATGTCAAATACAGAACCATTTCAATATTCCCCATACTGGTGCTTTTGACTTGAATGCTACGTGTGCCGGCTTCACATATGGATTGCATCTAGCTAACAATTTAATTACGTCCGAGGCGCATAATAAAATTTTGGTGGTCGCTACAGAAACATTATCCAAGGTAACCGATTATAGTGACCGAACGACTTGCATTTTGTTTGGAGATGGAGCAGGGGCTGTCCTGGTGGAACGAGATGTGGAAAACCCCAGCTTTATAGCTGCGTATATGGGTACCAATGGTGAGGGGGGCGCTCACGTATACAGAACCACTTTCGCCACTACGATGGAGGGAAATCCTTTACAGACAACTGGAAAGATGGTCCAGAATGGAAGAGAGGTATATAAGTGGGCTGCACGCACTTTGCCGGTTGGCATACAGGAGTTGCTACGTAAAACAAACTTACAGAAAGATGATATTGATTGGTTTGTACCGCATAGCGCGAACATGAGAATGATCGAATCAATATGTGAGAAGTCCGAATTCCCAATAGAAAAGACGCTCACAAGTATGGAATATATGGGAAATACTTCTTCGGCGTCGATTCCATTAGCTTTACATTTAGGAATCCAAAAAGAGAAAGTAAAAAATGGCGATACCCTTTTGCTTTATGGTTTTGGGGGTGGACTGACACATTTAGGTTTGCTTGTGAAGTGGAGCGTGTAAGTTATACTTTATGGCACCGTTCTGTTCGGAACGGTGTTTTTTCTGTGCTTCCGATAAAAATAACCTTCATTAATTGACAATAATAATCAATATCAATATAATTTTAATTGAAAATAATTATCATCTGATGGTGCTGTGAAAGCGAGAATACATATAGAGTAGTTAACCAGCCCTGGTGCTGACATAATTGCCGTTAAACTGTAAAACCATATTAATTTATTTGTGTAAATTTATATATTTACAGTGATATGTGGAAAATAATTAATATGGTTTTTGAATGATGTTAAAGGAGGATGCATGATGGAATTCAGAACAGAGAAAGACACGCTAGGAGAAATCAAAGTACCAGCAGATAAACTGTGGGGAGCTCAAACACAGCGCAGCAGCGAGAACTTTAAAATCGGCACGGAAAAAATTCCTCAGGAAGTAATCCGTGCTTTTGCCATTTTAAAGAAAAGTGCAGCAAAAACAAATCAGCAGCTTGGTAAACTGGAAGAAGAGAAGGCAAAGGCGATTGTGCAGGCGGCAGATGAAATTCTGGAGGGCAAATGGAATGAGCACTTCCCGCTGGTAGTATGGCAAACAGGAAGTGGAACCCAATCAAATATGAATATGAATGAAGTGATTGCTCATCGTGCGAACCAGTTGCTTGAACAAAGTGGCAGTCACTATCGTATTCATCCTAACGATGATGTCAACAAATCGCAAAGCTCAAACGATACGTTCCCTACGGCTATGCATATAGCAGGGGTTTTTGCTATTGAAGATCAAGTGCTTCCGGCCCTGGTTAAGCTAAAGGATGTACTTCGTCAAAAATCTGAGAAGTTTAAGGATATTATTAAAATCGGCCGCACACACCTGCAGGATGCTACCCCGTTAACGCTAGGACAGGAAGTAAGTGGCTGGCACCGGATGCTGGAGAAGAACGAAAAAATGATAAAAGAAAGCGTCCAATCAATGAAGGAGCTTGCTATCGGCGGAACAGCAGTAGGTACCGGCATTAATGCCCATCCTAAATTCGGTGAGATGGTAGCCGCAGAAATTAGCCAGCTTACAAATAAAACGTTCGTTTCGGCTCCGAATAAATTTCATGCTTTAACGAGTCATGATGAAATCGTATATGTACACGGCTCCCTGAAAGCTCTTGCGGCTGATTTGATGAAGATCGCTAATGATGTACGCTGGTTGGCGAGTGGACCACGCACCGGAATTGGAGAAATCATCATTCCTGCGAACGAACCGGGAAGCTCGATTATGCCTGGAAAAGTTAATCCAACACAAAGTGAAGCGATGACGATGGTCGTGTGTCAGGTGATGGGGAATGATGCTACAATCGGGTTTGCTGCCAGCCAGGGTAATTTTGAACTGAATGTTTTCAAGCCTGTTATTATCTATAATTTCCTGCAATCTGCAAGACTGCTTGCGGATGCGATGATTTCCTTTAATGAGCATTGTGCGGTTGGAATAGAGCCGAACCTTGAAGTCATTAAACATAATTTGGAACGTTCGCTTATGCTTGTTACAGCATTGAATCCTCATATCGGTTACGAGAACGCGGCTGCTATCGCAAAGCTTGCCCATAAGGAAGGTCTAACGCTTAAAGAAGCAGCCATTAAAACCAATCTGCTTACGGAGGAGCAATTTGACAAGATTGTACGCCCTGAAAATATGATCCATCCCAGTGAATAAGAAGCCTGCTTAAGTAATAGGAGAGGAGGTGATCGCTTTGTGGCAGACTTTACCCATTTCCAAAGAATTGTACGGTTTTTTGCCTGAAGCGAACTGGCATGAAGCCTGGACAGCTACTGCAATGATTGTAGAAACAGAGCATAAGCTGGAAATCCACACGGATATTCATGTGTACTATGTAAAAAACAAAGAAGAGTTCGAACTTCTTCTAGAAGCGATTCGACATCTGGCTAGTATTAAAAAAGAAGAAATGGCAAAGGAAAGCTGCGTGATTCATTTTCGTTGCAAAGGCATCTCAACGTTTACGCTCGATGACTCAATGCCGGTTCAACATTATTCTGATAGAGACATACTTGTGGATGTGGAATTCTCTGAAGAGCTGGCATCGTAATGATAGGGACTCCCCTTTAGATATGAAGGGGAGCCTTTTTATTGAGTGAATTAGTTGCAACACAGAGGAATTTACAGGAGCATAAGAAGGAGTATGTGGTTGCTTCTTTTTCTACTACTATTAGTCCTATTTATTCATAAATTTGACATACATAGCACACAAGTTGCACACAACAATTTATTACCATTTGTATTGTGGATAACAAAAATACAAGGAGTCACATATGGTACTACACAAGTTAAAACGCAACCGATTTGCAATTATCGCTTCTTTGTTAATTATCGTTGTTCTTTTTGTGATTGTTTATCAGTTCATGTGGGGTTCGAGGCAGCTGCCCGTAATCGATAAAGCGCCGTCCTTTACGATGTCAGATATGTACGGTAAACAAGTATCCTTGCAAGATTCAGATGGAAAGGTACGCCTCGTCTCGTTTCATTACACACGTTGTCCGGATATTTGCCAGGCGACGAATTTGAATATTATCCGCATTCAGCAAAAGCTGAAGGAAGAGGATATGCTTGGCAATAAAACACAGCTATTGACTATTACATTCGATCCGAAGAATGACACAGAGGAAGTGCTGCAACACTATACGGCAGCAAGGAACATTCAGCCGGATGGCTGGAGATTCCTACGGGGTACGCCGGAACAAACGAAGGAAGTACTTGATGGATTTAAGGTGTATGTAGAGGATTCAGGAAATGGGTTCCTCACTCACTCTAATGAGCTATTTTTGCTTGATGGCCAGGAGAATATACGTGCGATTTATAAAATGGGCGATCAAATGGACAATGAACAAATAGTTAAAGATATGAAGACATTGCTGCAATAACAGCAGAGCCATATTACTTTCGATATTTTTTCACAGTTTTTACACAACTTGTAATTATAATAAAATAACGTAAGTTGAGATGTATGTTTATGGAGGGGGTTTTCATAGGAAAAATTATTATTCTTTTATTGCTTTCTTTTTTTACGGCTGTGTCGCATGCGCATGCAGAAAAAAACGTATCAATCGAACAGCTCATTACACAGGCCAAGCCTGGGCAGACGGTAGTTGTTCCGTCCGGTGTTTACAAAGGGCCGCTTACGATTGACAAGCCCGTTATCCTACGAGCAGAGCCAGGTGCCATTCTTGAAGGAAATGGTACAGGAAATGTGTTAACCATAGCAGCAGATAAGGTTACAGTAGAGGGGTTGACCATCCGAAATAGCGGACAGGATGTGACAGCACATGATGCAGGTATCCTGATTCAGGGAAACGATGTGATTGTGCGAAATAACAGCATACAAAATACCTTGTTCGGCATCCATCTGGACCGAAGCTCCGCTTGTTTTGTGTCTGATAATTTTATTGTAGGAGATAAAAAAGCTTCGGTTGCACGACGGGGAAATGGAATCCAAATTACGGCAGGCGGAAAGCATACGATTGAACGCAACCAGCTTGCTGAGGTACAGGATGGTGTGTATTTTGACCAAACTGTTCACAATACGGTAAGACAAAATACAGTGAAAAATTCCCGCTATGGTTATCATGTGATGTTCTCGGATAATAATCGCATCGTGTCCAATGTGACAGAGGATAGTGTAATCGGTGCGATGGTTATGTCAGCGAACAGTATTGAGGTTCAAGATAACGTTTTTCGTGACCAGCTGGATGTACAGGGGTGCGGCTTATTTCTGTACGATGTGCAGAACGGCCTTGTTAAGGGAAACAAGCTTCTTAATAATACAACCGGTATTACGATGGACACGGTTCAGGGAACGCTCTTGCAAAAAAATTTGATCGCTTATAATGCGATGGGTGTTAAACGTGAGGGAGATATAGAAGCCACCCATCTAACCAAGAACGCTTTTGTTGCCAATGTGCGTCAGATCGGTGGCGATACGGATTGGTTAACTGAAGTATGGAGCTGGCAGGCACAGGGCAATTATTGGGACGATTACAAGGGCTGGGACTTCAACAAGGATGGGATTGGCGACGGCGCTTATCGTATGGCCGATGATATGCTTAAAGCATTTGAGGGCAATCCTCTGCTGGGCATTTTCTATGCGGGTCCCTTGCACCAATTGATGGACCAGATCGCGTCTGCTTATCCCGTGGTTGATGAATACCCGCTTATGAGCATTCCCCTTACAGAATAAAACAAAGAGGAGAAGTGAATAGCATGTTGAAGAGAAAAGGTTTATGGCTGATTACTGGAATGATATTTTGTTTGCTTGTGCTTGCCGCATGCGGCAAAAAGGAGAGTGTACAGCCCCAGCCTATCGATGAAGCGGTGGACACATGTGCTCAATGCCACATGGCTATTAGAAATAACGGATATGCCGCTCAATACGTAACAGCGGACGGGAAAAGCGTTAAATTCGATGACATAGGCTGTCTGCATAAATATGTAGGGGAACATAAAGGAGAAAATATTGCAGAAAGCTTCGTACAGGACAGCGGAACGAAAGAATGGGTAACACTGAAGGACGCTACATATGTAGATGCGATGAATGTGCCGACCCCGATGGGATATGGTGTACATGCGTTTAAAGATAAAGCGGCTGCCGAGAAGTTCATTCAGGAAAAAGGTGCAGGACAAGTCATAACATATGAGCAATTGCAGCAACACGAGTGGAAGATGGACAAGAGCCACATGATGCCGCATGAAGGTATGCAGCATGGAAATATGAAACATGACGCAAAGCAGGATCATAGTGGACAGCATGGCGAAAGCATGCAGCATGAGGAAATGAAAGGTGAACATAAGTAATGAGGCGAATGAACATTCGTCAAGTAAAGGCTGTGGCCGGATATGAGTGGCAAATGATGCTGCGCAGTCGCTGGCTTGCGGCCTTTGCCGCCTTATTCGCTATATTGGGCGTGTTTTTAGCTTATTGGAATAATGCGTTGTTCTCAAGTACAGGAGCCAACGGGATGACTCGGCAATCAATGATGCTGTTGAATATGGTGCTTCAACTTGCACCGCTCATGGGAGTATTGCTCTCGTCCCTTTCGCTTTCCGGTGAGCGAAATGACGGAATGACCCGGCTGCTGCGTACATATCCGTTAACAGAGGCTCAGTATGTAATCGGGAAGTTCTTGGGGCTGTTTCTTGCTTTAGTATGCGCGGTATTAGCAGGAACCATGCTTGCATATGTTGGCTTGGTAGTCCTTGGACAGGGAGGTTCCATACAGGCGATAGGAGCATTGCTACTGACAAGCATTCCTCTGCTTGCCGCCTTTTCTTCCCTTGGCTTATGCTTGGGAAGTAGAGTGAGAAGCAGGCTGAATGCGATAGCGGGCAGTCTTTTTTTATGGTTTTTTCTAGTTTATATATATGGTATGGGCGTAATGGCTGCATTGCCGATGTTGCCTCGTATGGTGCAAGAAGGTATGCTGGCGGTACTGCTGGCGCTCAATCCGGTAGAAGCTGTGCGTATTGGCACGGTCTTTTGGCAAGGACAAGGATACATGTATGGTCCGGCCTTTTATTACTGGGAACAAATTATCCGCTCCCCGGTGGGGATCGTTGGCAGTGTGGCGCTTATGGTAATATATAGCTTGATTCCTTTGCTTTTTGCGGTGCGAAAGTTGAAGAGGGGGGAGTAGTGTATGATAAAGCTTGAACAAGTAAGTAAAACATATGGTAGCCATACGGCGCTCCACCCTTTCTCTGCAACAATTCAGCCAGGAACGTGCCTTGCATTATGCGGTGGCAACGGTGCAGGAAAAAGCACGCTGCTGTCCATATTGGCAGGGATTGTCCGCCCGGATAGCGGTCGAGTGACCGGCGTGGAGCAGCGGCACATCGGATATATGCCCGATTCTCTACAAATTCCTGCGGGGGTTAGTGCACGCCGCTGGTTGATGTATATGGCACAGTTGAGGGGCACGAAGAGGAATAGGATAGAAGAGGTTTTGGATATGGTGGGATTGACAGATGCCGCCGGGAGGGAGCTGTCTTCCTATTCACGCGGCATGATGCAGCGTCTTTTGTTTGCGCAGATGATACTGGATGAGCCGGACATTTTGCTGATGGACGAACCAGGGAACGGACTCGATCCTTTCTGGGTGGAAGAGTGGAAACAATGGATCGAAGCCTATCGCAAGCGGGGGGCCACGATTATTTTTTCCTCCCATTTGTTGCACGATGTACTGGCTGTCTCTGAACGAATTTTACTTATGCATAACGGGCGTTTACTGAAGGATGAACCGGCGGAGGCCTGGCGCAGCGATGTACGTTCTCCTGAACAGCGTTTCCTCGATCTTACGAAAAGCATACCTATACCGGATGAGTAAGATGAAGCAGGTGAAAAAATGAAGAAAACGCTTGTACGATCATTATAAAGGCAAATTCGAAATTCTTGCGGTGAATATTACGATAAATGATAAGGAAGAGAATGCGAGAAAATTTGCCCGATTTTTCGGAATGGAATTTCCGGTGTTATTTGATCGGGATGGAAGCATAGCTGAAAAGTATCGGGTCACAGGCTTTCCCACTACTGTTTTTATCGGTAAGGATAAAAAAATTGTATATATCGCAAATGGACTGCTACCCTCCAAAAAGCTGGAGGAAATCACACAGAAAATGCTTGATTCCTAAGTGAGCAGGGGATACAAGGAGCAAGGAGAGAACAATGATTACAGCAAGAAAAGAGAAAAGTAGAGTTGCATTTATTTTTTTGCTTCTGCTGGGTATTGTAGTATGGCTGTTGCTCCCCTTTCATGTGAAGGCCCAGGATGTATCAGGGACGACAACCGCTCAACAAGAGCAGACAGGAGAAGAAAAAGCGTATAAGCTGCTGAAGACAGTGCCGGAAGATGGTGCGATTCTATCGGCTACACCTAAGGAAGTGCGGTTGACGTTCGCGCAACCGACAGAAATAGAATATGCCTCTATTTTTGACAATCGAAACAAGGAATACAGTACAGGAAAGATTAAAATAAATCCGGAAGACCCGCGTCAAGTTATCCTGACGACTGCTAAAGAGCTATCACCAGGAACATACGGAGTCGAATGGGTTATGAGGACAGCGCCTTCGGCTAATAAAAAGGACCCGAATGCAAAGCTGCGCGGACAAATTTATTTTGCGATTCAATCGCTTTCCCCTACACCCAAGGGCGGAGGAGCAGGCTTGGTTGAACAATTAAGCAGGGAAACGCTTCCGAATTGGGTTGTATTTTGGGGGATGGCTGTTTCGTTCGGTGGCACATTCTTTGTACGATATATCGCTCGGGAGAAAGAATATCATAAGCGTTGGCAATACTGGCAAATTCCTATTTATTTTCTGACTTCGACTGCTGCGCTTGTCCTGTTCCTGGTGCGAAATGCTGCAATACCTGAGGTAACACCTGTTGAATTAGCTTCACTTCGTATTGGATGGGTGCCGTTAGTGCAATTTTTTATGTTTGCGCTTATTTTTGGAATTACGTATACAAGATGGACGCTTCCGTTTCTTGGGCTTGCATTGATGCTAAATGTCATTGTTGGACGCTCTTATACGGTTGAATACGGCGGATGGATGGCAATGCTAATGAACGGGATTCACTTGTTTGCGCTATCCATTTGGTTAGGCGGCGTTTTTGCATTGTTAGTAGTGGCTCCAAAAGAGGGCAAATGGAAATGGTTTAGGGAGAAAGGAGCGGAATTCTCACGGTGGGCGATGATAAGTATCGTACTGCTGATTTTGACAGGCATTGCGATGACGGTCGATTACGCACCAACCTGGGATGAATTTATACGTAGCGTGTGGGGGATTTCAATTCTGGTAAAAGCGGGTCTTGTCATCCTTATTGTGCTACTTGGTTGCTTGCAGATGCGATATGTCAGGAAAGGAACCGAAAAGGGAGTACACTGGTTTGTCCGTAAAATCAGGTGGGAACTCTGGCTTGGAGCGACTGCCCTGCTTATAGCTGGAGCGCTTGTTAATTTTGTGCCCGCTGTTTCGAAAGTCGATGCTGCACCGGTTCAGGTAACGAAGCAGGGCATTACCGTATATGCGACCATCTCCCCGTTTGTAGCGGGCTTTAATGATGTTAAGATTCAGTTTGATAAGGATGCTCCAGAGTTCAAGGAAGTATATGTACGATTCTCGGAATTGGCAGGATATAATGTAGTGAATAGGGCGTTTGTCCTTGGAAAAGGAAGCTATGCAGTTTCGGGTGATCAGATGCGTTCGCCAAGCTCTACTTATGTAAATGTAGAGGCGATCACTCAGGACGGAAAAAAAATTGTTTTTACGTTTCCGCCGCGGGGCACTGCCTGGTGCGACATATAACACATAGCGAAACAAACAAGGCTGTTTATTATGAGCACATCATGATGACAGCCTTTTTTCAATTGATACTAGCTATAGTTAATAAAAAGTGTTAATATGATAATGATTATCATTATCTTTTTTGGATAGCCATAACAGGAGGAGATATGCTGTGGCAGTATCGCTTGAATCACTTATAACCTCAAGAAGAACCGTTCGAAAGACAAAAAGCTCTCCCATTCCTTTAGAAGTCATTGAAGATATTCTGGAGAAAGCGGCTTATGCTCCTTTCCATAGTAAGATTGAGCCGTGGTCTGTAAAAATAGCATCTACAGCAGAGGAAAAGCAGTATATTTTTGATTGTGTCCTGCGAAGCTATGAGCGGACCGGAGTGCTTGCTTCTTATTCAGATGAGCAAGTGGAAAAGATAAAGACCTCTTATAAAGATTATTTATTGTCTACGCCTATTACAATGATTGTAGCAACAGAAGTATTTGAAGATGAGAAGAAAGATTTCGACTCTATGGGAGCAACATGCGCCTTTATCCAGAATATTCAATTGCTATCGTGGGAGAAAAATATAGGGACGGTGTGGCGTACGAATCCGTACATTTTTGATCCTGCATTTGCAGAAGAGCTTGGCATATCGTCTTCAAAAAAAGTAATAGGATCTATTCACCTTGGCTATCCCGAACAAGTGCCTGAGGCGAAGGAAAGAAGACCTATTCATGAGTGGGTAACACGTATAGCTCCGTAATTAAAAAGTATAGAAATAAAAGAAGTAGAGAACCTCATTTTGATGCAATGAGAGAGGATTATAAGAATAGAACAGGTTTATTTTTGTAGCACCGCTCAAAGTTTGAACGGTGTTTTTTCAATTCGGCATAAGCCCGAACAGAACTGGAAAGAGTTCATTTTCGTATAAATCTTAATTAAATAAGGATGGTGAAGAGCGATGATTGATCATGAATCGATTAAGGAGGGGAATGCTGATTTTTCCTTGGACGGCTTGCTATTCAAGCTTCGGGACATAGAGTTTATCAAAGGGAATAGTGACTGGCGGAGCGAACAGCAGTTTACTACTTCCCATGTGCTGCTGGCGGTAATAAGCGGACAGGGAAGACTGACGATTGGTATGCATGATTATCGATTACGGCCGGACACTGTATATGTATGTTCTCCTAAACAAACTTTTGGAACTGTGGTGGAACGGGCGGATGAAATGGAGATGTTTCTGCTCAAATTCGATGCGGTCGGAGAAGCAGAGCATGGAAAGAAGCCCTTATTTCCGTTGATGGGAGAGATTCCGCTCCATTCTAGAGGGCAGCTCGCTTTTTTATGTGAGGTGATTACCAGCCAGAGGTACAGTCAGGATGAGTTAGAACGCTTTCGAAGTCAGGCTACGTTTCAAGAATTGCTTTACTACATCCTGAAAAGCAGTCGACTGATACTAAAAGATTCGCAAACAGCGCTTGAACGCACAAAAGCATATATGGAAGAACAGTATAGTGATAGTGTAACAATCGATCAGCTAGCTCGTATGACGGACATTAGCCCCAAGTATTTCGTAGATTTATTTAAAAAGACGTATGGCATAAGTGCAATCGATTATTTGACCGAATTACGGATGAACCGAGCCAAACAGCTTATGGCACAGACCAATGTCAAACTACAGGATGTAGCCCGGCAGGTCGGCTATAGTGATCCATTTTATTTCAGTCGCAAATTCAAGAAGGAGGTTGGCGTATCTCCTACGGTATATATGAAAAGTCGTCGCCGCAAAATTGCTGCCTATGAAACTTCGATTATCGGTCAATTACTCGCACTTAAGATGATTCCGTATGCTGCGCCGCTTCACCCGAAATGGACAACACATTATTACAGGATACACCGTAATGATATTCCTGTACATCTCAGCGCCTATCGGCAAAATCAGCACTGGGAGGCCAATATCGAAACGCTTCTTCAGGCCCATCCAGATGTTGTGATTAGCACAAGTAAATTGGCTATTAGAGAGAAAGCGGAGCTAGAGAAGGTTGCTCCTGTGTTTTACGTTCCATGGAAAGAGAAGAATTGGCGGGAGCATTTGCAGTTGATAGCTGAATTCCTAGACGAATCGGAAGAAGCAGAGCAATGGCTTGCAAGTTATGACCGGAAAGTAAAAATAGCTAGGGAGCAGTTGAAGCACAAGGTACAGGATGACACGTTCCTTATTGTACGTATTTTAAAGAATAATCTATATGCTTATAGCAATCGTAGTATGGCCGAAGTTGTTTACCATGACTTGCAGTTGGCACCTGCATATCTTTCAGAACATCCCGTCTACAATCAACAGATAACGCTGGAACAGTTAGCTAGTTTGGATGCAGATCATTTGCTATTAACGGTTTGCCAGGAGACGGAAACGCTGGAATATTGGAAAACGCTACAATATTTGGTGCCGTGGCAGGAGCTGAAGGCAGTTCGGAATAATCGGGTACATCTGCTTTCATCGGATCCATGGTATGAATACTCAGCCTCTGCCCACGATCGGGTCGTTGCTGAGCTAGTAAGAATGCTTTCTGGAAATCATCCAAAATGATTCTGGATATCCTCCATGGTTAGAATAGCAGGAACAATTTATAATCAATAATGATAATTGTTATCAATTAGTCGCATAACAACTGGGAGGAGAACTGCAAAAAAGATGAAGAAGAAATATATGAGTTTTGGTCTTATTATTGTAGTGATTTTAATGTTGACAGCTTGCGGTACAGGTAAAGAAGCACTGACGACAAACGTAGCAGGGAGTACAGCGGAGAAGAAAACGGATGGGACTGAATCGAAGGAAACAAGGACCATACAATACCTTGGCAAAGAATATACTGTTCCTGCTAAAACGGAGCGAATTGTAATTGCTGGCAGTATGGAAACGATGGAAGATTCAGTTGTACTCAAGGTTCAGCCGACAGGGGGGATTACGGTAGGAGGCAAGTTTCCGCCTATTTTCGCCGAAGTTACAGGCTCTACTGTACCGATAGGAGAGAAAATGCAGCCTAATATCGAAGCGATCCTGAAGCTCAAACCGGATGTTATCCTGGGAAGTACGAAATTTCCTGCAGATGTTGCAGAAAAATTCAAGAAAATCGCTCCCACAATTCTTGTATCCCATGTATCTGCCAATTGGGAAGACAACCTGCGTTTGCTGGCAGAGCTGACTGGTAAACAGGAGAAGGCAGAACAAGTTTTGCAGAAATATAAGGGTGATGTTGCCATGGCGAAGACAAAGTTAGGAGAAAACATGAAGGGTAAAAAAGTTGTCGCTATTCGGCTTAGAGGTGGCAATATCAACATTTATCCAGAAAAGGTGTTTTTTAATCCTTCGTTATATGCGGATTTAGGATTTACTGCTCCGAAAGAAGTGAAAGCTGCCAAAGCACAGGAAATGATTTCACTGGAGAAGTTCAGTGAAATGAATCCGGATTATTTGTTTGTACAATTCTCTGCAGATGAGAATAAAGATCAGCCGAAAGCGTTGGAAGAACTGCAAAGCAATCCGATCTGGCAGAGCATCAATGCAGTGAAAAACGGCAAGGTGTTCGTTAATGTTGTCGATCCGCTTGCACAGGGCGGCACGGCATGGAGCAAAATCAACTTCCTGCAAGCGGCTGTTGAGAAGTTGTCCAACCCATAATGCAGGGTGAATAGAACGATATGCGACTAAGAATTTCTTTGCCGGTTATTATTTTGTGTATTTCACCACTTGTCATTATATTGACGATTCTGGTGTCCATTCTTTACGGGGCCAAAAACATAGATGCGGACACCGTTTGGGAGGCGATTTTTTCCTTCGACCCGGGCAACGTCAATCATCAAATTGTAATGCATTCCCGTTTGCCAAGGGTAATCGGAGCACTTTTAATCGGTGCATTTCTGGCTATATCGGGAGCTCTGATGCAGGGGATGACAAGAAATTATCTTGCATCCCCTTCTATTATGGGAGTTTCTGATGGCTCGGCTTTTGCCATTACGTTCTGCATGATTTTTATGCCGAATGCCTCTTCTTTGGATATGATAGTGTATTCGCTTATCGGTTCGGCGTTTGGTGTGGGTATTACATTTGGGCTGGCATCACTTTTGCCGAACGGAATGACCCCGGTGCGAATGGCGATCATCGGGGTTATTATTGGAACGTTTTTGAGCAGCGTTTCAGCAGCGTTGGCCTCCTATTTTCAAGTCTCACAAAATGTTAGCTTTTGGTATAATGCCCGGCTGCATCAGATAAATCCGGATATGATAATGTTTGTGATTCCTTTTGCGGTAGTCGGCATTGCTATGGCGTTTTTCATCTCCCGCTCGATTACGGTTTTGTCGTTAGGCGAAGAGATGTCAATTAGCCTTGGACAAAGAACATTGCTTGTAAAATTAATGGCTACCGCTTCCGTTGTTATTCTCACTGGTATTTCCGTTGCTTTAGCTGGAAAAATTGGATTTGTAGGTCTTATTATTCCTCATATCACTCGCTTTTTAGTTGGCATTGATTACAGGCGAATTATACCGTATGCAGGTATTCTGGGAGGGATTTTTCTAGCATTATCCGACGTACTGAGCCGATTCCTGAACTATCCTTTTGAGACGCCGATTGGGGTCGTTACTTCTTTGTTTGGCGTTCCTTTTTTCCTCTATTTAATTCGAAAGAGGGGAGGGACAAAGCATGTATAAGGACTCGGCAAGAAGATACTGGCTGACATTGCTTGCAAGCGGCGGAATTATTCTGGCTGCAGCGTATATGAGTTTGACGAATGGCATATTTGATATGACGGTAGCTGATGTGATAAAGACGCTTCTCCGAATTCATCCGGTTCCGGAGCATGATTTGGTTATCTTTGATTTTCGCCTTCCCCGGCTTGTCATTGCTGCTCTAGTTGGTTTAGGGCTTGGCGTGGCAGGAGCTGTCATTCAAGGGATAACGAGGAATGGTCTGGCTGATCCGGGAATTTTGGGAATCAATGCTGGAGCGGGAGCTGCTATTGTCATTTTTATGTTTTTCTTTGAAGGGCAAATCACGGGTACCGGATGGTTATCTGTCATGATAAGGCCATTGTTTGGTCTGGCCGGTGGCCTGGGAGCGGCTATTCTGATCTATATTTTTGCGTGGAGGGGAGGAAAGCTGGACCCTCAGCGTCTCATACTGGCAGGTATCGCTATCGGCTCGGGATTTGGGGCCTTATGTTTGTATCTGTCATTAAAAATGAATGCGCAGGATTTCGAGATGGCAACGGTATGGCTAACAGGAAGTATATGGAATGCGAACTGGGATTATATTATATCAATGCTGCCATGGCTTTTGGTTCTTATTCCGATTATCATGAGAAAATCTACTATTCTTGACCTGTTTCAACTGGAGGAGAATAGTGTTAAAGGTCTTGGAGTAGCTACAGAAAAAGAAAGAAGCATATTGCTGCTAAGCAGCATCGGAATCGTGAGTGCATGCGTTTCTGTCTCGGGAAGCATCGGCTTTGTCGGCTTGATTGCTCCCCATATCGCCAGACGGTTAGTAGGAATTCATTATGAACGAGTCATTCCTATTTCTGGAACGATCGGCATGCTGCTGGTTATTGTCTCCGATTTTATTGCCAAAACCGTTTTTGCTCCAGCAGAGCTACAGGTAGGAATAGTTATTTCCATCATTGGTGTTCCCTATTTCGTATACTTGTTATTTAAGGCCAGAGCATAGAAATGATAGAGATGATATGGATAAGGATAGAAGTGATTCTCATTTTTAATTGATGGGAGGTGTTGACAAATAAAAATGAACAATGTAAAATTTGTGAAAATATGATTAACAGCTGGGAAGAGGAGCAAGATGAAGGCTCTTATATACAGAGAGCGATACATTTGCTGAGAGTATCGTAATAATCCATCATCGACTCGCCTCGGAGCTGATTCTCTGAAACTAAGTAAGAGAAAACGACTAACACCCGTTATCGTGTTTGAGTTAATCTGATACTCATGAAGGTCGTATGCTGTGAGGCATATGGCGAATAAGGGTGGTACCACGTTAGGAAATAGAACTCCTGTCGTCCCTTGTGCTTTTGCGCAAGCCGGATGATGGGAGTTTTTTATTTCATATATAACAATAAAAGGAGGCGTTCGTATGAGAAAAATTCATGTGTTCGATACGACACTAAGGGATGGGGAACAATCTCCAGGTGTTCATCTTACAACGGATGAAAAGGTGAAGATTGCCTTGCAGCTGGAGAAGCTGGGAGTAGACCGGATTGAAGCAGGTTTTCCGGCTTCATCGCCAGGAGAGATTGTCAGTGTGAGAGAAGTTTCCAGGGTAGTGAAAAATGCAAGCATTGCCGCTCTATCAAGAGCGAATCAGAAGGATATTGAAGCTGCAAGAGAAGCGTTAAAAGGTGCTGCAACACCTTGCTTACACATCGTTCTTGCAACTTCACCCATACATCGTAAATATAAACTAAATATGACCAAGGAGCAAGTTTTAGAGGCAGCGGAATCATCAATTCGTTATGGAAAAAAATATTTTAACGAAATTGAGTTTTCATGTGAGGATGCCAGCCGGACCGAAATCGAATTTCTCTATGAGATTGTTCGTATGGCAATTCGAGCGGGAGCAACCGTTGTCAATCTTCCGGATACAGTCGGATATGCATCTCCTGAAACGTTCGGCCGCATGTTTAAACAAATAAAGGAAAACGTTACCGGAATTGAAAAAATATTATTAAGCACCCATTGCCACAACGACCTGGGGATGGCAACAGCCAATACATTGGCGGCTATCTATAATGGTGTCGATCAAATTGAAGGTACTATCAACGGTATTGGAGAGAGAGCAGGGAATACCGCGATTGAAGAAGTGGCACTCGCCCTTGAGACGAGGAGCGATGTATATCAAGCCAAGACCTCTCTCGTGTTAAAAGAAATATATGCAACAAGTCGTATGGTAAGCAAGATGACCGGAATGATGGTGCAACGCAATAAAGCGATTGTCGGAGACCATGCTTTTTCTCACGAATCCGGGATTCATCAGGACGGGATGCTCAAAGAGCCAACCACATATGAAATCATTCGTCCGGACATCATCGGTATTGCCAGCAGTACACTTGTATTAGGTAAACATTCAGGACGGCATGCGTTGAAGGAAAAGATTAAAAGCATGGGCTTCGATTTATCGAAGGATGAGCTCACCGCTGTTTTCCATGAATTTAAAAATTTAGTCGATAAGAAGAAGTACGTTGTAGATGAAGACATACGCGCATTGGTCGATCAGCAAATGGTCCATGATACCGAAGGCTTTTCGCTGACAGATATTTCGATTGCCTATCCGAATCAACAGGCTGAAGTGTCTGTCACTCTAGAGGATAACAACCATAATGTGTACGATGCAACAGTTCAGGGGAATGGAGCGATTGATGCGTTATTCCAGGCTATCGATCAGGCGCTTGATACGTCATTTGCGTTAGAGGACTATACAATCCGTTCAAATACTGCGGGTAAGGATGCATTGGGAGAAGTGTATGTCGTGCTGGAGAAAGACGGAAAAGAGGTGCAGGGAAGAGGCATTGATACAGATATTATAAAAGCGAGCGCGCAAGCATATATTAAAGCGATCAATCGCTATTATGAGAATCGGGAGAAGCAGCCGGTCGGTAGCAGCGACTATTCATTTACTATTTAGTCTGTCAAAAGGGCCAACTCATATTGCTATGAGTTGGTCTTTTTTTAGTTTAAGAAAATGATCGTGATTAAATACATAGCTGTGACGTAGGTCCATACGTTACGGCTTTTTGCGCGTTTCCTGATATAAAAATTTTTGATTGAAGTTTTGCAACAATCATGTATAATATTCTGGGGTTAAAAGTAAACTTATAGTTTTATAAAATTAAACTTTATAACTGGAAGTTTAATTTTAATGGATAAGAAACAATATGTCGCTTCGTATCATTTGAAAAGCTCGTAAGGTGTATGCCAAATGTTGCCTGTGCGATAGCTTGGCACCAGCCAAGTTTTCTTTATGCCCCGTGGGGCGACGGGTGAAAAAGACTGGCAACGCCCACAGGTTTTTCTTAAACAAAACTGAGGAGCATATGATGCAAATCGGAAAAAAGATTAAAAATTTGCGTTTGAAAAAAGGGTTGACACAAGAAGAACTCGGTGAGCGTACAGACTTAACAAAAGGGTATATCTCACAGCTTGAGCGTGACTTAAGCTCTCCTGCACTTGAAACGTTTTTCAGCATTCTTGAAGTACTCGGCTGTACCCCCAAGGAATTCTTCGATGAAGAAGAACGGGAGCAGAAGGTCGTATACGGAGAAGATGACCAGACTGGCTACGTCGACGAGGAGCGCGGCTATCATATTCAATGGCTCGTTCCGGAATCGAACGAAAAGGAAATGGAACCGATTCGGCTAACGCTTCATGCTGCTGGTGAATTCAAGCAGTTTGAGCCCTCTCTTTCTGAAACGTTTGCCTATGTACTGAACGGACGCGTTATTGTACGGCTTGGCAGGCGTACGTATTGTGCAAAAGCCGGGGAGGCTATCTACTTTCATGCATCAGATGAACATCAAATTATTAACGACTTCGATGGGACATCAGAGCTGATCCTGGTCGCTACCGAGTCTTATTTATAACCCATTTGTTAAGGGGGGCCATTAATGTCAGAACATACGATTATTCGCTTTGAACAGGTTACGAAACAATATGATGATGATCCGGCTGTATTGGACAATGTTAGCTTTGAAATCGAACGAGGAAAATTCTATACTTTGCTCGGTCCTTCAGGCTGTGGAAAAACGACCATTCTTCGTCTGATTGCCGGTTTTATGGAGCCATCCGAAGGAAAAATTTATTTTAACGGAAAAATGATTAACAATGTGCCAGCCAATGAGCGTCAGGTTAATACTGTATTTCAGGATTATGCGCTGTTTCCGCATTTAAACGTATTTGAAAATGTGGCGTTCGGGTTGCGCATTAAAAAGATGAAGAATGCCGTTATTGGTGAGAAGGTAAAGGAAGCCCTTCGCTTTGTGAACCTGGATGGCTACGAAGCAAGAGAAATTAGGGAAATGTCCGGTGGGCAACGCCAGCGCGTAGCTATCGCACGGGCGATTGTTAACGAGCCGGAGGTTATTCTTTTGGATGAACCGTTATCAGCGCTCGACTTGAAACTGCGGACGGAAATGCAGTATGAATTGCGGGAGCTGCAGCGTCGTCTCGGTATTACGTTTATTTTCGTTACGCACGATCAGGAAGAGGCGCTGGCTATGTCAGACGAGATTTTTGTCTTGAATAAAGGGAAAATCCAGCAGAGTGGAACCCCAACGGATATTTATGATGAGCCGATTAATCGCTTTGTTGCGGATTTTATTGGAGAATCCAACATTATTCCAGGTAAGATGATTAAAGACTTCCTAGTAGAGTTTGACGGCAAACAGTTTGAATGCGTAGATCAGGGCTTTGATCCAAACGAGCCAATCGAAATCGTAATTCGTCCCGAGGATTTGGAGATTACCGGACGTGAGCAAGGAAAGCTTCAGGTGCGTGTCGATTCCCAGCTTTTCCGCGGTGTTCACTATGAGATTTGTTGCTATGATGCGGAAGGAAACGAATGGCTTGTTCATTCAACGAAAAAAGCTACGGTTGGCGATGAGATAGGCCTTTATTTTGATCCGGAGGCCATTCATGTTATGCGTTTTGGAGAAACGGAAGAAGAGTTCGATAAGCGTCTTGAAGCGTACGATGAGGGCAGCCATGGACAATAAAACACGCAATATTTATCTCATCCCGTACGTTTTATGGATTGTCCTGTTTGTTATTGCGCCGGTTCTCCTTGTTCTTTATTATTCTTTTTTTAATGTTGAAGGCCAGTTTACGTTCGAGAATTACGAGAAGTTTTTCACGCCGGTCTATTTGAAGATGACGGTAAGTTCGTTCTGGTATGCTTTTTTAATTACGGCTTTTTCTTTGCTTATTGCTTATCCGACTGCCTATTTGCTGACAAGAACAAAGCACAAGCAACTATGGCTGCTGCTTATTATTTTGCCATCATGGATTAATTTGTTGCTTAAAGCGTATGCTTTTCTCGGTATTTTTGGTACATACGGACCGGCGAATGCGTTGCTGGAAGTGTTCGGAATCGGAACGCAGCAAATATTGTTTACCGATTTCAGTTTTGTTTTCGTCTCGGTGTACATTTTCATTCCGTTTATGATATTGCCCATTTTCAATTCATTGGAAGAGTTGAATCCTTCCTTTATCGACGCAGCGCGTGATCTTGGGGCATCGGCATGGACAACATTTCGACGCGTGGTTTTCCCGCTAACACTGGATGGCGTGAAATCAGGCTGTCAGGCGGTTTTTATCCCGGCATTATCTTTATTTATGATTACCCGCTTGATTGCAGGAAACCGCGTTATTACGCTTGGTACGGCAATTGAACAGCATTTTCTCGTTACGCAGGATTGGGGCATGGGATCAACCATTGCCGTGTTCCTTATTATTGCGATGGCGATCATCATGATTCTAACAGGAAATCGGAAGTGAGGGGTGTAGTATGAAAAGAAATGGAAAGCTCTCGAATATTTACTTGTTCATCGTCTTTATCATCTTATACGCTCCGATTTTCTATTTAATGTATTACTCCTTCAACAGTGGCGGTTCCATGCACGATTTTGAAGGCTTTACGCTTGAGTGGTATAAAGAAGTGTTCCATGATACACGGTTATTAATTATCGTTTTGAACACGTTTGTTATTGCGCTTCTATCGGCGGCTATTTCCACCATTTTAGGTGTGTTGGGAGCGCTGGCGATCATGTATGTCAGAAGACGACAGGTAAAAAATACGTTGCTTACGCTGAATAACGTACTGATTGTAAGTCCTGACGTTATTATCGGGGCGTCGTTCTTGATTTTATTTACCATTATTGGAATTAAGCTCGGATTTGCTTCGGTACTGCTTTCCCATATTGCATTCAGTGTGCCGATTGTAGTCATTATGGTGCTGCCGAAATTGCAGGAGATGAGCCCAACGCTGATTGATGCGGCACGGGATCTGGGAGCAAGTCGCTGGGATGTTCTATCGAAGGTTATTTTGCCTTTTATCACGCCAGGAATTTTTGCCGGCTTCTTTATGGCCCTTACGTATTCGCTCGATGATTTTGCGGTGACCTTCTTTGTTACAGGAAATGGCTTCTCTACATTATCTGTCGAAATTTATTCACGGGCACGGCAGGGGATTTCTTTATCGGTTAACGCTTTATCTACGCTCCTATTCTTATTTACCATTGTGCTTGTGATCGGCTATTACTTTATTAATCAGAAAGGCAGCCGCTCCAAAGGAATGGGGGTTAGAAAATGAAACAGCTTGTTCGTATGTTTCTTTTGGTTTTTATCGTTTCTTTTGCCCTGATGTATGTCGTATCTCTTCTGAATTCGACGCAAGGCTACTCAGGAAAAAATACGCTAACAATCTATAATTGGGGAGATTACATCGATCCCGATTTAATCAAGCAATTTGAGAAAGAGAGCGGTATTAAAGTCATTTATCAAACGTTTGATTCAAACGAAGCCATGATGACAAAAATCGCCCAAGGAGGAACCACTTTCGATGTGGCGATTCCTTCAGAATATGCGATTAGCAAAATGAAAGAAGAAAATCTGCTGCTTCCGTTGGACCATACGAAGCTGCCAAACTTAAAATATATTAATCCGCGCTTTATGGATTTATCGTTTGATAAAAAGAATACATACTCGATTCCTTATTTCTGGGGTACTGTAGGAATCGTGTATAATCCGGATATGCTTCATGGCAAAAAACCGACAAGCTGGAATGATTTATGGGATGAGAGTTTGCGCAACCAAATTTTGCTTGTGGACGGTGCGCGCGAGGTAATAGGAATGGGCTTAAATAGTCTCCATTATTCATTAAATGATACAGATGAGGCGCATCTGCAAGAAGCAAAACGGAAGCTCAGTACGCTTACGCCTAACGTAAAAGCCATTGTTGGTGACGAAATTAAAATGCTGTTGGCGAACGAAGAGGCTGCGGTCGGGGTTGTCTGGTCTGGAGATGCCTCCGAGATTATGAAGGAAAATGAAAAGCTTGATTATGTGGTGCCTGAGGAAGGATCAAACTTGTGGTTTGATAATATGGTGATTCCAAAGACAGCGAAAAATCTGGAAGGCGCCCATCAATTCATTAACTTCATGCTGAACCCCGAACATGCGGCACAAAACGCTGAGTACGTCGGTTATTCTACACCGAACGAAAAGGCGCTGGAGTATTTGCCGGAAGAAATTGCCGGAGATGAACGGTTTTATCCGGACCCGGAAGTGACCAAAAAGCTCGAGGTGTATGAGAACCTCGGAAAAAGAATGCTTTCCCATTACAATGAGCTGTTTCTTGAATTTAAAATGCATAAAAAATAGGATAGACAATAAATAGACGGACTGAAGAAGGCAGCGTTGTATCATAATGCTGGCCAATTCAGTCCTTTTTAATAAGAAGCAGGTACAGGGGACGAAGCGCAGAGTGTTAAGGTTAATACTAATACTACAAATCGAATGGAAGAAAGATGTGGCTTAAAAGCCCATTGTATTATATCCTAGAAGTAACAATATTTTCATATGTGCAGCCAGGTGCCCTTGCAAAGGCAAGGGGTAACAGGGAATCGGGTGCAAATCCCGAGCGGTCCCGCCACTGTAAACGAGGAGTTCTCTTTCATTGACATGTCACTCGATTGGATAATCGGGGAAGACGGGAGAGTGCGATGATCCGGAAGCCAGGAGACCTACCTAGCTTGCTTACACCAGAAAAACCTTCGCGGAAAGGAAAGGTGTACGAAGAGTGGAATAACAGTTTATTCTATATACCTGTTGTCTGCGAATTGTACGCAAGCCCTATCCGTCAGGACGGGGCTTTTTTATATCATTAGCATCCAAGGAGCATGGTACATGAGGAATGCATACAGCATGAAGATCATACAGACTTTCAGAAGAACGGGAGCGTCTTTCCGCATGCAAAAGCTATGGCTGCGGCTCATTCTTCTATCGCTTACAGGTATTCTTCTATTAACGATAACGCTGGCTGTTATGCTTGGTCCTGTCCCCATTTCCCCTCTAACAGTGTGGAAAATTATACTGTCACACTTTCCGTTTATGGGAGATAGGATCGAGGCGGATTGGAGCAAAGCGCAAGAAAACATTATTTGGGATATTCGGCTTCCGCGTGTATTATTGGGTGCCGTAGTTGGGGCCGGCCTTGCCGTCGTCGGAGTGGTGATACAGGCACTGGTGCGTAATTCGCTCGCTGATCCGTATATCCTCGGCGTTTCATCTGGAGCTTCTGTTGCCGCTACGCTCGTCATCCTCTTTGGCGCGTTCTCGTTTCTAGGTCAATATGCTTTGTCGATTGGAGCCTTTCTGGGGGCCCTTTCTTCCATAGCTGTCGTATACATTCTTGCTCAGGTTGGAGGGAGAATGAATGCTACGCGCTTGCTTCTGGCTGGAGTGTCCATATCAATGATTTTATCTGCTGTTACCAGCCTTATTGTGATGATGGCACCGAATGAGAAAGGAATTCGGGATGCCATGTTTTGGATGATGGGCAGCTTCTCTGGAGCAAGATGGGGAAATCTTGTTATACCGGGTTTTGTTGTGTTTGTCGGATATGTGTTTTTGCTAGTTCGGCGTCGTTCCCTGAATGCCTTGTTAATGGGAGAGGAAACAGCTACAACCCTTGGCATAAACACGGACGCCTTTCGGAAGGTATTGGTTATTGTTCTCTCGCTGCTAACAGGAGCAATGGTGGCCGTGAGCGGTGCCATTGGGTTTATCGGCTTAATCACTCCCCATATCGCACGTTTTGTTGTTGGTTCTGATCATAGGAGGGTTCTTCCGGTAAGTGCATTGTTCGGGGCAATTATGGCGATATGGGCAGACGTGCTTGCCCGATTGGTACTAGCTCCCCAGGAATTACCGGTCGGAGTAGTAACGGCATTATGCGGTGGACCATTCTTCATCTGGCTGCTCAGGCGGAGCGCCTATTCTTTCGGAGGAGGGAATCGATAATGCTGACAATGGAAGATGTCTCCCTTAGCATACTGCAAAAGCCGATTATCAAGGATATTTCCCTGCGGGTTTTCAAGGGGCAATTTGTTGGTATTATTGGACCGAATGGCAGCGGCAAGTCAACCCTGCTCAAAACGCTGTACCGCGTTTTGCAGCCGGATGAAGGCGGTGTTGAACTGGACGGGAAAAACCTGTACCAACTGCCTTCCCGCTACGTTTTCCAACGAATGGCCGTAGTCAGTCAGGAAGCGTCCCAGACATTTGATTTTTCGGTTGAGGAAATGGTAGCGATGGGTCGTACACCGCATAAGCAGGCATTTGAATCGGATACGGATGAAGACCGGGCGATTGTGGATCAGGCACTACTGCGTGTCGGTATGAAAGAATATGCGGAACGAAGCTTTATGAACTTATCTGGAGGAGAGAAGCAACGCGTCCTTATTGCAAGAGCGCTTGCTCAGCAGGCGGAGGCCATCATTCTCGATGAACCGACGAACCATCTGGATATTCGTTACCAGCTTCAATTGCTGGAGCTGCTTAAGAATCTCGATATTACCGTTCTGGCATCCCTGCATGATTTGAATCTTGCTTCGGTTTATTGTGACTATTTGTATGTTATGCGGGATGGACAGATTGTTGCAAAGGGCACACCGGAGGACGTCTTGACCTGTGAAGTGCTGAGAGAGGTATTTAGGGTAGAAACCGATATTGTGATCCATCCTGTAACTGGAAAGCCGCATGTGATCTTTTTATCCCACTCTTAATGGGTGATAGAGCCTCTATTGGTGAAAGCTTCACTTTATCCGCTCGAATCAGAAATATACACAATTTTTAAGAGGGTGAGGAGTTTTACGTATGAAAATGATACATAAGCTTTCTTTTGTATATATGCTTTTGTTCATAATGATCATTCTATCTTCCTGCGGTAGTACAGGGGACAAAGCCCAGCCTGCTGATACAACCGGGAATAAGGCTGCTGCAAAGGACACGAAGCCTTATGAAAAAGTAGTCATAAACAATATGGGACAGACGGTAACCTTTACCGAACCTCCGAAGCGGGCCGTTACGTTGAATCAGCATGTAACCGAGATTATGCTTGCTTTGGGATTGCAGGATTCTATGGTAGGTACCGCTTATCTTGACGATAAAATTCTGCCTGAGTTCCAGGATGCATATTCGAAAATCCCTGTACTGTCAGACAAGTACCCTTCCAAGGAGGTATTTATGGCGACAGGGCCCGATTTTGCCTATGCTGGCTGGAGAAGCGCCTTTACAGAGAAGTCATTGGGAACAGTACAGGAATTATCAGAGAGCGGAATTAAGACATACGTTCAGGAATCCTCTACTATGGCGGCGCCTGATTTAGAGGATGTTTATAAAGATATTCATACTATTGGTCGAATTTTTAATGTTGAAGCAAAGGCGAATGCAGTCATCGGCAAGATGAAGCAGGATATTGAACAGATTACAAAACGAATTGGTCCAATTGAAAAGCCGTTACGTGTTTTCATTTACGATAATGGAGACGATAAAGCGAAGACCGCAGCAAACAACTATATGACGAAGCTTATAAGCATGGTAGGCGGAAAAAACATATTTGACGACATACAGCAGGGATGGACGGATGTAAGCTGGGAGGAAGTCATAAATCGTAATCCAGAGGTTATTGTAATCGTTGATTATGGAGATAAAACGGTAGAGCAAAAAAGAGATTTATTGCTGGCCAAAAAGGAGCTTTCCGATATCTCGGCGATTAAAAATAAAAGATTCATCATTCTTCCCCTCTCAGCAGCAGCTGAAGGTATCCGGGCGCCTTATGCATTAGAAATGCTGGCCAAAGGATTCTATCCTGATAAGTTTAAAAAGTAAATAGACAACTTCATATATCGCTTTATGGTGCATGTAACTTATCATTTTACATGCTTAAAAGGGAAGTCCGGTGAAAGTCCGGTGCGGTCCCGCCACTGTAAACGGGAAGCGACTCTTGTAAACCACTGTTCCATCTTCATGGAATGGGAAGGGAAAGGGAAGCTGCGATCCGTAAGCCAGGAGACCTGCCATGAAGAAGGCACCATAGAAACCACGAGGATGGGGAGGTGTTCGACAGATGGGCGTATATCCGGGTATTAGGACATGGCACGGAAGCATCGTCTGATTTGAGCATCTTTTCTATACGAAAAGATGCTTTTTTTAATCGTATCACTTGAAAAAGGAGGAAAAAATATGCATCAGCTGTTCAGGGAAGGTATGCGGGTAGAACGGTTTGACGGGATGAGGGGGCAAATACTTGGGATGCATGAGCTTTTTCTTATTGTACTATGGGAGAATTACCAGCTGGGGGAGTATCATCTTTGCGATGATATCCCACCGTATTATTTCTATCCTATTGACAATGAAATATAGAAGAAGAGAGGGACGCTAATGGTAAGCGAAAGTATGAACATTGAGTTGCTTTCCTTATTTTCGACACAGCAATTACCGTATCCGCTTCATTCCGGTTTAACGTGCTTTGGCGAGAATGATGAGCAGTATTCCCGTTTACAGCGATTGCTTGCGGAGCCTTATACACAGGTCTGCATCGCCGTTCATGAAGAGAAGGTGATTGGGTATGCCACTCTTTTGCCGCCTGAACCTGCGGAGCGGTGGTCTTCATTACCTTATGTTCGCATCATGGGGGTTCTGGAGGTGGCCCCTCCTTATCGTGGCCGGCGAGTTGCCTACTCGATTCTGCAACATTTGTTCCGTAACGATGAGGACATCGAGCGAAGAATTGTCCTTGCTTTCGAATATTATTGGCACTGGGATTTGAAAAATAGTGGATTGAATGCCTACGAGTATAAAAATATGCTCAAGCAGCTGCTCATGTTATCAGGGATGGAGGAGGTATATCCAGACGATCCTGACATTCATGCCCATGCTGCCAACTTTGCTATGGCGCGTATTGGTCGCGAGATATCAGCCGAGCAGATGCAACGTTTCTTCTATATGATAAACCCGAGGGTATGGTAAACATGATTAGAGAGGCGGCAGTCGCAAACTGCCGCCTCTCTTTATGATAAATTACACTTGCTATTTCGACAGGATAGTATGATTGGAAGCAGGAGAGCTAAAGAAGGAAGATGGTGGAAAACGCACTTATAGCGACTCATCCTCAGGCTTTACCTGCAGTAGGTTCTGAAGGTACCTTTTTGTTTCTTCGATTTTTGGATCGATAACCTTTGCTCCACGGATCGTTTTTTCTTTTAATATAGATGACGGTGGGATTTGTCCTGTGTTCAATTCGCTCCACTGTACCTTATAAGCAAGGGAAGCTAGTCGAAGCATATCGTTTGAATCCATGTTGGTTGTGACATATGGAGCGATCTCTTCCAGAATTTTTGGTACCTTGAAAACGGTTGTTCCGTTTCTAGCTTTTTCGGCAAGCGCCTTTAGGAACTTGCGTTGACGTTCCGTACGTGTATAGTCTCCTGTTGCATCGTGGCGGAATCGTACGTATTGCAGCGCTTTGCGCCCGTCTAAGTGCTGCTGCCCCTTCTTTAAAACGATGTCGTAATAACCATTGTTCTCATATAAGTAATACTCCATATCTTTCTCCACATACAAATCAATGCCTCCAAGTGCATCCACTACTTTTTCGAAGCCTTGAAAATCTGTAGTAAGGTAATAGTGAATAGGCAGTCCAGTTAGCTTTTCCACCGATTGGGCCATAAGCTCTGGGCCTCCGAGTGCAAAGGCTGTGTTAATCCGGTTTGATTTGTAGCCTGGTATCTTTATCCACGAATCACGCAGAATAGAGAACAAGTGGGCTTTTCCGTCAACAGGGTTAATATGCAACAGCATGATGGAATCGGAACGTCCAGCCTCTTCTCCATCCCTCGTATCCGCTCCCAGTAGCAGGATGTTTACAGGCTCCTTGCCTTGCCACTCAGGAAGGGACATAGATGGATGTGAATCGTGATTGATGTTTTTTGAAAAAGATTGAAAAGCATATACATAGTAGCCGAAAACAGCAAAAATACTGAAAATGGCGAGCAGGAAGAAGGAAAAGAATATCTTTTTTATGCTCATAAGCCGGTTTAAATCACCCTTTCATCCCGTTTTTTGCCTGTAGGAAAAACTATTTCTCGTAATTTATGATAACAAAGTAGGACAGCGATGCACAGGAAAAAATTATAGTTATGTGTGCAGCTTGAAGCATTTTGTGTACGAAAAGATATAGAGATAGTAAAGTTAATTTATATAGAAAACGAGTGAACGAAAAACGCCTGCAAAGGAGCAAGCATAGATGACAAACCAGGAAATGGTACAAAAACTATGGAATTTATGTAACGTACTACGGGATGATGGAATTACGTATCATCAGTATGTGACGGAATTGGCCTACTTGTTATTTTTAAAAATGATGAAAGAGACCGGGCAGGATTATATGATCGAAGAAATATATCGCTGGGATTCTTTAGTATCAAAAGACGGCAATGACTTAAAGGAACATTATCGCCGATTGTTGTTTGATCTGGGGAAGGTCGAGAATACCTTATTAAATGTCATTTACACTGGTGCAACAACGCATATTAGCGAGCCGAGAAATCTGGCAAAAATCATTGCATCAATCGATGCCCTCGATTGGTACAATGCAAAGCGGGAGGGCCTGGGCGATTTGTATGAAGGGTTATTGGAAAAAAACGCGAGTGAAGTGAAGGCGGGGGCAGGCCAGTATTTCACCCCCCGTGTGCTCATTGATATTATCGTCAAGCTAATAAATCCGGAACCGGGTGAATGCTGCCATGATCCGGCAGCAGGTACGTTCGGTTTTATGATAGCGGCGGACCGTCATGTTCGCAGCCAAACCGCCAATTATTTCGATCTATCCCAGGATGAAGTCCGATTTCAGAAGTATGAAGCATTCTCAGGCATTGAGCTTGTAAAGGAGACGCACCGGTTAGCGACAATGAACGCGCTGCTGCATGGTATTCACGGCAAACTTATTCTGGGAGATGCACTTTCTCCTCAAGGCGAGTTCCTGCAAAAATATGATGTTATTCTAACGAACCCTCCTTTCGGTACGAAAAGAGGAGGGGAGCAGATGGCACGGCAGGACTTTACATTTTCAACATCAAACAAACAACTGAACTTCCTGCAGTATATTTATCAGGCGCTAAAAACAAATGGAAAAGCGCGTGCGGCTGTCGTTTTGCCCGATAATGTGCTATTTGAAGGCGGAGTGGGTACAGAGATACGACGAGAGCTGATGAATAAGTGTAATCTGCATACCATTTTGCGATTGCCTACAGGCATTTTCTATGCGCAAGGTGTAAAGACCAACGTCTTATTTTTTACTCGCGGAAAAGAAGATAGAGGCGGTACGAATGAAATATGGGTGTATGATCTGCGGACGAACATGCCTTCGTTCGGAAAACGAAATCCGCTAACGGAAAGTCATTTTGACGAATTTGTCCAAGCATACACGGCCGATGATCGCCATAAGGTAGAGGATAAACGCTGGAATATGTTTACACGGGAAGATATCGCCAAAAAAGGCGATAGCCTGGATGTCGGGTTGATTGTCGATGAGTTGAACTCCTCCTACATCGACTTGCCTGATCCGGTTGATTTGGCGGAGGAGACGATAAGTAAGCTTGAACAGGCCATTTCTTTATTAAATGAGGTGATGGCGGAATTGAAATCGACAACGAAGCCGTCTTCGTGCTCAAGGGCTTACCGGCAAGAAACAGGGGGAGCTGTAACTTCCGGGGTGATAAGCAATGAATGAAACTCAAAAGAGTATTGAAGAAAGGCTGTATGAATTACCTGAGAACTGGGAGTGGGCTCGCCTAGGTTCCCTCGTGAATATAAAAACAGGTAAAAAGGATTCAAACCACGGAAACAGGGAGGGAGCATACCCTTTCTTTACTTGTGCGGCCGCCCCTATTAGAAGTGATACGTACTCATTCGAGGGGGAAGCCGTTTTATTGCCAGGCAACGGGGCAAATGTAGGGCTGGCCCTATACTATAATGGCAAATTCGAGGCATATCAGCGTACATACGTGCTAACAAGTGAAAAAATCTCTATAAAGTATGTATATTATCATCTATTGCTTGGCTGGGAACGCCATAACAGAAATAAACAATTCGGTTCCGCGACGAATTATATTAAGCTAGCAAACATAAAGGACTACAGGCTTCCTCTCGCTCCACTTGATGAGCAAAGACGAATTGTGGAGAAGATAGAGCGGCTTTTTGCAAAAGTGGAAAAGGCAGCACATGTAGTTGAAGAAGTAAAAGAATCGGTTGAACTTCGCCGGGCGGCTATTTTATATCGTGCGTTTCGAGGAGAGCTAGGTACGAACCTGCCTGAAGAGAAGAATATACTTGAGACTGCCGGACAATGGATAAGAACGAAGCTGATTGCAGAAAATATGCAGCCTTACCGTATACCGAAAAACTGGGTATGGCTCTGTCTGAAGGATTTTTTACCGCCAATGGTGTCATGTGATCCTTCGAAGCTCGATTGTAAAGAATTTTTATATGTTGATATTGATTCGATTGATAATCGCCAGTTTACAATAAAGCGGCCAAAGATGATCAATGTATCGGAGGCGCCAAGCAGGGCAAGACGAGCCATATGTAAAGGAGACGTTATTATATCCATGGTACGTCCGTATCTCATGAACGTCGCAAAAGTGTTATCCGATGATCCGGCGCTGGTCGCTTCAACGGCATTTTATGTATGCAGGAAGAATGAAGTCGTCAACACGGACTATCTTTATTATTATTTGCTTACACCTTTTGTGACGAATGAGTTAAACATCAGGGCGAAGGGTCACAATGCTCCTTCAGTCAGAAATAAAGAATTTCTAGAGTTAAAAATACCAGTGCCACCAGCAGAGGAGCAAGGACGGATTGCCAAGAAAATAGCGAAGTTACTGGATGCATTGAACGAAGAGATGCATATTACCACAGAAGTAGAAGAGAGACTGAGCTTCGTAAAGCAGGGCATCCTTAATAAAGCCTTTCGTGGAGCACTTGGAACCGGCGAGCCGGAGAAGGAAGGCGGGAAAGCACGATGAATCGAACGGATAGATTGCTGGCGATTATGCTGGAGCTGAGAACGTGCGATTTTTGCCGGGCCGAGGATTTGGCGGAGAAGTTCGAGACATGCAAGCGTACAATATACCGCGATATGCAGGCGTTAAGCGAATCTGGCGTTCCTCTCATGGCAGTACCAGGAAAGGGATATTCTTTAATGGAAGGGTATTTTTTGCCGCCTGTCCATTTAAAACCGGAAGAAGCGATGACCTTGCTGCTTGGAAGCGGCTATATTGAACAAAATCTGGATAGGGAATTTCAGCAGCATGCCCGAACGGCACAGGAGAAGCTAGAAGCAGTGCTGCCCGCTAGCCAGCAAGAAGAGGTGATTCGCTTCAAGGAGACTGTTCGCTTCCTTCCCGGCACATTTTTTCCGAAAGCCCAAGCATACACAGATTATGAAAATAAATTGATTTCTTTGCGTGTCGCTATTATGGAGAAGCGGGCGGTTTCGTTTGGCTATAGAAAAAAAATTGAGCATAATCATTTGCAATCCGGGAGAAGGACGGTTCATCCATACGGATTGGTCAATATATCAGGCATCTGGTACCTGTTAGCGTATTGCCTGCTACGCAAGGATATTCGTCATTTCCGTCTGGAACGAATGGATGAACTTAGATGTGAAGCGGAAACATTCGAAAAACCTGATGGCTTTGAGCTACAAAAGTATATACCTGATCAAGATAGGCCACTTTCTATTCATGTTGTATTTGACACATCGGTACAGGATAGGGTTCTGGAATCGCGTTATTTTTATCTTCATACACATAAAGTGAAAGCGGATGGTCTGCATGTTACGCTGCGGGTGCGTCAAGTGGAAGAGGTATTTCATTGGCTGCTTAGTTGGGGCAGCAAGGTAAAGGTTATCGAGCCAGAGTCTCTTGCGGACAGAATTAGGGAAGAGGCTGCGGCAATGCTTGGAATTAGACAAAAAAGATAAAAGACTGCTGACATAACGGTGTCAGTAGCCCCCCGGTATAGTAGTCTCATAAGCAAATCAAATGAGACCAAATCCCAAATTAAAGGAGCCGGAAAAATGAACACAAAAGATACATTACGCACGTTTGAGGAAGTAGCCGGATATTATATCGCTGAGCTAGATAATTATTCGCCCGAAAAATTCAGAAGTAAGCCGTCTGAAGAGGAATGGTCATTAAGTCAATTGTATAATCATCTTATTATGGCTGCTTTTCACATGCAGATCAAAGCGATAGAGGATTGCGAGCTTGGGCGCTGCTCAGTCCTTGATGGTGAGAAAACAGAGGTTGGTGCCGCTGTGTTTGCAGCAGGTGCATTTCCGCCTATCCAAATTAGGGTGCCAGCTAAACCTGGATATACACCTGATTACTCTACTGATAAACAAGAGATCAAAGAGCGGATGCTGCAGGTTATTGAAGAAATGCGCAGTGTAGAGCAACGGTTAGCCTCTATCCCTCCAGACAGAAAAATTGAACACCCGGCTTTTGGTTGCCTGAATGCGGTAGAATGGTTCCAGCTCGTGCCAATGCACTTCGCTCACCATCTGTGCCAGAAGGAGAAACTAGAAGCATTATAAGATGACAAGCCTGATAAATGCCAGGTAAGAGCAGTGAACGCTTCACTGCTCATTTTTGCTATATCGACATATCGTACAAAATATGAACAGGGTAGGGAAATAGGAGATGCAACAGACAGAAAGAGTGCAGGCAGGCGAAAAACGAAAATCGATGAGAAGGAGGGCAGTGGTGCTAGTAGGAGTTCTTTTGCTGCTCCCGGTATGCTATGTTGCTGGTGTGCATGCTGCTATTATGCATACGGCAAGGCAGCAACCGGCGCAGGGAGCAGAATATATGATTATTCTTGGAGCTGCTTTATGGGGGGATAAAATGTCACCGTCGCTTCAATATAGGATGGATACAGGGTTGGCGTACCTGAAGCAAAATCCACATACGAAAGTCATCGTTTCCGGGGGGCAAGGGGCGAATGAAGATTTGCCAGAGGCGGTCGCCATGCAGAAATTTCTGCTTGCGAACGGCATTGCGGCACAGCGGATTTTGGTAGAGGATAAAGCCAAATCAACAGCGGAGAATATTCGCTTTTCCCAACCGTTGATGACTTCAAATCAGGCTGTGCTTGTGACGAACGATTTTCATACGTTGCGCGCCAAGCTGCTGGCTCAACGTGCCGGCATCAAGACACAAATTCTTGCCGCACCTACACCCGATTCGGTAAAGGTAAAATTGTTTGTACGTGAATATGTAGCACTTATAAAATCATGGTGCTTTGATTAACAATGTTGATACGGTCAAAACAAAAAAAGGGGAGAAGGGACGTTCTTTATGCAGGAGCGTCCTTTTTATATTTAGGTGTACTGGATTTGAATTCGATGTACAGATGTTTCCATGCGGTTGTCAGAAAATAATAAATTAGTTTAGTATGATTTAAGAAAGAAGAAAGAGGATGCAACGGAACAAAAAAGGGAGCTGGTGAAAAAATGCTGGCAAATCTGCATGGAGAAATGGTAAAAAACAAAAAAATCATCAAGGGGAGATAAGGTGAGGCCGATTGTATACGGTTTGCTGGCATCGTTTTTCTTTGCATTTACTTTTGTATTAAACAGGGCTATGGATGTATCCGGAGGGCATTGGATTTGGAGCGCCTCGCTCCGGTATTTATTTATGGTGCCATTCTTGCTTCTCATTGTGATGAAGCGGAAAAATTTAGGTGCACTGCTAACTCATATGCATCGTCATCCCGGCCCATGGTTTATATGGAGCTTCATCGGATTCGTACTATTTTATGCGCCATTGAGCTTTGCGGCAGCATACGGCCCGGGCTGGCTTATCGCAGGAACATGGCAAATAACGATTATAGCAGGCTCACTGCTTGTGCCGCTCTTCCATGAACGTATCAATACGCCGCATGGACCAATTAACGTACGGGGGAAGCTGCCGGTAAAGGGCCTCCTTCTATCTTGTGTGATTTTGCTGGGCGTAGCTGTCATGCAGGTAGAACATGCAAAAAGCATTTCACAGGCCGAGCTGTTACTCGGTATCTTACCAGTGGTGCTGGCTGCATTTGCCTATCCGTTGGGAAATCGCAAGATGATGGAGGTATGCAGGGGAGAAATTGACGCATATCAGCGCGTATTGGGGATGACGCTGGCTAGCCTGCCATTTTGGCTGTTGTTGGCGGGTTACGGTTGGGCTATTGTTGGTCCGCCGAGTGCCGGGCAGACAATGCAGTCTATTGTTGTAGCCGTTAGTTCTGGGGTTATTGCTACCGTCCTATTTTTTGCGGCGACGGATATGGTAAAAGGCAATACAGGCAGGTTGGCAGCTGTAGAAGCTACCCAATCCGGAGAAGTGTTGTTCGCTTTGCTTGGAGAGATATTGCTGTTATCAACTTCTCTTCCTGCATTCTGGTCCTGGGCGGGTATGTTTCTCGTTGTGCTTGGAATGATTTTGCATAGTCTGTATTCGCATGGGCCAGAACCGAAGAAGGTAGCGAAAAATGTACCAGAGAGCGTGACATAAGAAAATTAAACGGTTGTTTAGCTTTTTTTGGAAGAGGGAAGCTGCCGGGAAATTTTCCTCTCCCCTTTCCCGGCAACTACCTCTTGGCACATTGCACACATCCGGCAGCGAAAGGATACATTCATGGAATAAAGTGAAAATAATGAAAAAAAGGGGTTCATCTGTAATGAATATTCTATCTACAAGCAGCCCGGGTCAGCGCAAATTGCTGGTAAGTGCAGGAATGAGCTGGCTATTCGATGCGATGGATGTCGGCATTATTTCATTTATTGTCGCTGCGCTTACGGTAGCCTGGGGTCTGACTCCAGAGCAGGTCGGCTGGCTGACGAGCATCAACTCCATTGGAATGGCAGTCGGAGCGGCGCTGGCAGGTATATTGGCAGATCGATATCGAAGGAAAGCAGTGCTGCTTTCGACTTTGCTAATTTTTTCGCTGGCTACGGGGCTTTCCGCGCTTGCAACGTCTTTCGCTGTACTGTGTTTGTTGCGCTTTATTGCCGGTTTCGGCTTAGGGGGAGAGCTCCCTGTAGCGTCTACGCTCGTATCGGAGAGCATGCCGGCATCGGATAGAGGTCGAGCAGTGGTACTGCTGGAGAGCTTTTGGGCAGGTGGCTGGATTTTGGCTGCATTGATTGCATATTTCGTCATACCGAAGTATGGCTGGCAGGCCGCTTTCATTATCGGAGCTGTACCTGCCTTGTATGCTGTGTATTTGCGGAAAGCCATTTCCGATTCGCCTCGTCATCTAGCGAATCGCACGAAGGAAACGCCATCCTTCGCTCGTAATCTGGCTTCTATCTGGACGAAGGAGCATCGCAAATCGACGGTTACGTTATGGGTGCTGTGGTTTACAGTCGTTTTTTCTTATTATGGTATGTTTCTCTGGCTACCGACTGTGATGGTTATGAAAGGCTTTAGTCTAATTAAAAGTTTTGAGTATGTATTGATTATGACACTTGCACAGCTTCCCGGCTATTTTACTGCTGCTTATTTTATTGAGCGGTACGGTCGGAAGTTCGTACTCGTATCGTACCTGTCAATGACTGCACTGAGCGCGCTCTGGTTCGGCAATGCAGGTTCACTCGCCTCACTACTTACAGCAGGTATTTTGTTATCTTTCTTTAATCTGGGTGCGTGGGGCGGTTTATATGCATATACGCCAGAATTGTATCCAACACGTATTCGTTCTACAGGTGCAGGGATGGCAGCTTCCTGCGGCCGTGTCGGGGGGATTGTGGCACCGTTGCTGGTTGGTCTGCTGGTAAAGAACGGTGTAAGTCTTGCCTGGATTTTCTCCATGTTTTTTATTGTCATTCTTATTGGAGTGTTGGCCGTCGCATTTTTTGGACAGGAAACTCGAAATCTTGAGCTTGCAGATTAGGTATTCGTAAAAGTAAGGGGCCTGATTTTACTGCTGCACATTGTATGCGTCCGCCAGGCAATCCGCTTGGGGATGATGCAAGAATAAGTTCGGGTGAATCGGGTGCGGTGACAAGTGGGCTGGCCAGCCGGAAGTTATCCGATGGTCCAGCCGTTTTTCGTTCGGTTCATTTGTTTGATTTCCATGATTGCGTTTGTATTTAACGGACCGTAAATATGAGGATACAGATTGCCATCCTTTGCTTGCTCATATCTCACTTCCGCTGTGACGTTTTTTTCATCGATAACAAGTACAAGCAGTTCATCCGTGAAGTTTTTGTATACCCGATTTACTACCTTGATAAGCAGGTCGTCTCCTTTGGTTGCATGAATGAAGCCTTCCTGCTCATAATCGCGAGGAATATATTCATGTGCGTTCCTGAAATTTTCCCAATAGAAGGCGGGGCATAGACAATAAATAACCGACATTGGAAATGCTCCTTTCATCGTTCATTCGGCATTTTGCTGCACGATACGTATTTATTATCCGTTATCTGTTAGTGAAAAAAAAGCTGGAAAACTTGTTTGTTTTTTCGTAACCTGGCATATCGAAGAGAGAGGGCTCTTACATACACCCTCTCTTTTGTTTTTATACAGTCAGATTGCATAGTACAATGAAATAAGAACATATAGGGAGGGAAGAGATGTGAACCAGGGAGAAGAATTTGACGAGCATATGCTGTCCATTCATTCAAAGGAACGCTGGATACGTAAAAGACGAGAGGTGGATGAGTGGGAAAAGCGGCGGAAGCTTATAAAAAAACAAAAAGAAACAGTATTCTTCCTGAACGATGAAGTGGATGTGCAATTGTTTCCTGCCCTTTCCTTGCTGAATGACATGAGGATTGTTACGCAATATTCATGTGCAGGTGTCAGCGTATCCGATGATCCGTTGAACCATTCTCTGTATGCGTACGTTACGGTATTCGACTCTGAATCGACCCGGAATTTTATCGATTATTTACAGCGGAGTATGCGCCATCGTTTGCTTGTTACATATGAGCCGACGAGGAAACGTTATGATCTTTCTTCCTTTTATATTCAACATAATCGCTCGTTCTGTTTTTTGCTTTATCGATACGCAATATGCTGGAAAAGTCGTATGGAGTGGTGAAATAGAGGGTCGTGCGGTAAAATAAAAAGAAAACAGCACTAGTGGAGCAAAAAGGAGGAGACCTATGTCAGTGTTATCAGATATTATGTCATACAATCAGAAATTTGTTGAAGGTGAAAAATACGAAGAATTCCGAACAACGAAATATCCTGATAAAGGCATTGTGATTCTTACTTGTATGGATACCCGGCTTGTTGAGCTTTTGCATCGCGCTATGAACTTGCGAAACGGTGATGCTAAAATCATTAGAAATGCAGGGGCGATGGTAACGCATCCTTTCGGTAGTATTATGCGAAGCATTCTGGTCGCTGTTTACGAGCTACAGGCGAGGGAAGTATTCGTTATTGGTCATCATGATTGCGGTATGACAAGCCTGAACTCGGAATCTGTTATTGAGAAGGCAAAGAAAAATGGTGTGTCTGAAGATAAAATTGATACTTTACGGCATGCAGGAATTGAGCTGGACAAATGGTTAACAGGTTTTGAAAGCGTAGAGGATAGTGTAAGGCAAACAGTAGAGAATATTAAGAAGCATCCGATGTTCCCGATAGGTATTCCTGTACATGGGTTAGTTATTCATCCAGAGACAGGGGAACTGGATTTGATTGTAGAAGGAGAAAATGCAGAGGGCAATGCTGGTCTGAAAGAGTAGTGGTGAAAAGGAGATATAGGCATGGGGAAGCACATTCTTGTTCCGGTTGATGGTTCGAAGCACGCATTACATGCGCTGGAAGAGGCAGCAGAAATGGCAAAAGCATTCGACGAAAAGGTTATTTTGTTGAACGTGCAATACGATCTTGACACATTTAACACCCGCCGATTCTTCAGTCGCGAACAAGTAGAGGAATATAGAAAAGAACTGAGCGAGGAGGCACTTGCTTCAGCTATAGAGGAGCTGCGTGAATACGGTGTCGAATTTGACGTGAAAGTGCGTGTGGGAAGCCCGAAGAAAGAAATTTTATCTGAAGCGAGGGAGCAGGACGTAAGATGTATCGCCATGGGTTCACGTGGTATGGGAGCAGTCAGGGGAACCATTCTGGGCAGCGTTAGCCATGGAGTGATCTATGAATCGTCGTGTCCCGTAATGATTATACCTGAGGGTAAGTAAGAAACGATAAAGAAAGGACGCTTGTCTTGAGCAAGCGCCCTTCTGCTCTAAAGTTAGTCAGTTATACTTCAACTCGACTGGATGGATTATTTGGTGATGTATGCTTCAGATGTTTGCGATAGTGTCTTGTCTCGGCCACGACCACCCCGGAGAGTGCGAGCAGACCAATAAGGTTGGGCAGTGCCATCAATCCATTGAAAATATCGGCGATGGACCACACCAGTCCAAGGTTGGCGACTGCACCGAGAAATACGGAGGCTGTATAAACGATACGGTATCCCATTACCGACTTATTGCCGAATAGATACTCGAAGCATTTCTCTCCATAGTAAGACCAGCCGAGCACGGTGGAGTAAGCGAAAAAGATAAGACCAATAGTAACAATCCAGCCGCCCGGTCCCGGCAGCATGTGGTTGAATGCTTCTGTCGTCAGTGCAGCCCCTTCAAGCTTTTTGTCGGTATACAGTCCACTCATAACGAGTGCAATTCCGGTAATTGAACATACAACGATAGTATCCAAAAAAGTCCCTGTCATCGATACAAGTGCCTGACGGCCCGGATGATCGGTCTTGGCTGCTGCTGCCGCAATCGGTGCGGAACCCATACCAGCCTCATTGGAGAATACGCCACGTGCCACGCCATAACGGATGACGGTTCCAATAGCGCCGCCCGCCATTGCTTGACCGGTAAAGGCATCGGTAAAAATCAAGCCAATCGTAGCAGGTACTCTATCAATATGCATAAAAATAATAACAAGTCCGCCTAGTACGTAGAAAATGGCCATAAATGGCACAATGAAGCTTGCGGCACGACCGATGCTTTTGATGCCGCCAAGAATGACAAGTGCTGTAATAGCAGTAAGAATAGTAGCTGTAATCCAAGGACTGACGCCGAAGCTGGCTTGTACGGATGAAGCAACGGAGTTGGATTGCACAGAGCTACCAATACCGAATGCCGCAAGCGAACCAAGAAAGGCGAAGCAGACGGCAAGCCATTTCCAACCGAGCCCACGCTCAATATAATACATCGGTCCACCAGACATTTGACCGTTTTCCCCAGTAATACGATACTTTACAGCTAATATGGCTTCTGCATACTTAGTTGCCATGCCGAAGATAGCAGTAATCCACATCCAGAATACAGCTCCTGGTCCGCCGGCTACCACCGCGGTTGCTACACCGGCGATATTACCGGTACCAATGGTAGCTGCGAGAGCAGTCATAAGCGATTGGAAGTGCGAGATATCGCCTTTGGAGGAACTGTCCTGATTTTTAGAGAAAGCAAGCTTTAATGCATGTGGTAGCTCGGTGAATTGTAGGAAGGAAAGGCGAAACGTTAAATAAATCCCTGTTCCAACCAACAGAACGAGCAGAGGCGGCCCCCAGACAATATCGCTTATTGCAGATAAAAATTTTTCCATAAAAGCCTCCCTGGATTTTATTCAGAAACTTTATATTATTTATAAATTACACAATAAACAATTCTTCTGTCCAGCATTATTGAGAAATTTGGAAAAAATTATAATATAATAATAAAGAAAGCGAGCAGGTTTTTTATAAAAATAAAAATGGGGTGAAGGTGTGAAAGTAGAAACAATTCGCTTTGAGGACGGAGCCAAAATCGTATGGCAGGAAACGGCAGGACTTGCTATTGTAACCATTAAACGTCCATGGCTTAAAAATGCTATGACGCCGGAAATGTGGAAAGCGCTAGCTGATATAGGCAGAAAAATTGAGAAAAACGAAAAGATTAAAACAGTCATTTTACGAGGGGAAGGCAAGCAGTTTACCGTTGGTTCAGACATTAAGGCATTTAATAGGATGTCGATTGAAGAAGCGAATGAAGCGTTTGTAGTAATGGAGGACGCAATCACCTCGTTTGAGTATTTGCGTATTCCAACGATAGCTTTTATTACTGGCCCTTCGATGGGAGCGGGATTAGAATTAGCTCTTTCTTGTGATTTGCGTGTAGGATCGCCAGATGCGTTACTAGGCATTCCGATCGGGAAGTTGGGCATTACGATTAGTCAGCGTTTTTCGCAGCGCTTGGTAAATCTGATTGGGCCGAGCCGCACAAAGGATTTAATCTTCACAGGCCGTTTATTTAAAGCAGAGGAAGCATACGATCTTGGCTTGTTGAACTATTTATTTGATGGGGATAATGCAGATGCTTTTGTGCTGGATTTGGCCCAGAGAATATCATACGCCTCGATGAACTCTTTGCAGGCAGCCAAAGAAGCGGTAGCTCGCTGTGTGCCGTTTACAGAAGTAGCATTCGGACATCGAGGTTATCCGCAGTATATCGATCCGATTGACTTTCCAGAAGGCGTGGCAGCATTTGTCGAGAAGAGAGAGCCGCGTTTTGGTCGCTTAACTTAATTTTTACAGCAGTTTTACAAAAGTACACCTTTTTCTTGTTCGAGCACTCACACGAGTGTAGTACAATGAATATAATAAAACAAGGGATTGAGGCGAAAGAATGAGAGGGGTTGGCAGTATGCCTGAAATGGATTTTCGAACCAAGCGAATAAGCAGGGGAAGAAAATCGGGACAGGTATGCCGTTTTTACATTGGATTTCTTTTTTGGGACGAGGCAGACATCTTTGGTCGCATAGGCGGCTTTTATAGTGCAGGGTAATAAAAGGGCTATCTCATGCAGTAATGTTGAGATAGCCCTTTTATTTTCTTTTTAAAAGCAAACACTAAACGTGGGCAAACAAAAACAGGAGGTTTGTTATGGACATGAAAAAGCCGTATAAACGAGAGATGTTTTATAACATGACCGAGAAGTTTGTGAGCTTTGAGGACGTGTTTGAACGTATTTTGCATTTTGTAAAACAGGACCCTTTGGCACAGTATGCTATGGCGATTGGAACAGACTCGCATGGATATCAATCGTATACGAAGTTCACTTCGGCTGTACTGATTCATCGGCTTGGTAAAGGAGCGTGGGGATGTTTGCGCGATTATATTGTCCCACGCCGGATTCAAAGCCTCCGTGAAAAAATTTCTCTGGAGACATCGTTGAGCCAGGAGATTGCTTATTATGTAACACCGGAAATGATCGCACAAATTTCAGATGTTTTACTTCCGTATGTAGATAAAGGAGCTGATTTTACGATTTCGATTCATCTTGACATCGGTAACCAGGGAGCGACGAAAGAGTTGATTAAGGAGATGGTTGGCCGTATTCAGGCAATGGGCATTGAAGCTAAAATTAAGCCGGATTCTTATGTAGCATCAAGCTACGCAAACCGATTTACGAAGCGCGGTTCCATTGATGAAAGACGGGCAAACTAAGTATTAGTAATAAAAACAGAGGTGTAAGCCCCTTATTTTGAGATTCAAAATTAAAAAAGTGCTTGCCATTCCTTTATGAAGCATGATATATTAATTCCTGTCGCTGCTAATACTCTTGAGTAGTGAAGCGACTACATAGTACAAAGTAAGGACGTTCAGTTGTAAACACTGACATCCTGTTATTCCGCAGTAGCTCAGTCGGTAGAGCAATCGGCT
>NZ_KE952852.1 GCF_000466385.1 Aneurinibacillus aneurinilyticus ATCC 12856 | reverse complement strand
CAAAGCACCTGCACTCTAATACATGTGCATAATCAGCTATATAAACTTTAGGAAAGTCTAAAGGAATTTCAATACGTAAAAGCATATTACCGATATACTCCTGAACCAATTCTATGCCAAGATTTCCAAAATAAAAGTTCTCTGTTAGCCATTTAGGTAAGGGTTCAAGAAATCCTTCTACAAGATAACAGCCTTCAAATTCTTCTGGTGGGTTAGGACAAGCAACTGGTCGATAAGAGCAAAGCCCGTTTTTATTGCTTAAGATTTTTTCTAATCTATCCGCTCTGGTAAAGTGGTAAAAAACGATGTTGCCATTCGGTAAAGTCTCAATTAACCGCATATCTGGTTGAAATCCTTTTTCACCTAATGTAATACCCCTGTTAGTTAGAAACTCATCAGCTAGACGTTTTGATTGTTTCAGCCTACATCAGCCTCTCATTATCTTGATAAAAATCAGCATTTCCTTTAATTATCTAAGACATAAACGTTTCAACTGGGTACTATC
>NZ_KE952851.1 GCF_000466385.1 Aneurinibacillus aneurinilyticus ATCC 12856 | reverse complement strand
GTGGGAGACTTCTTTCGGAGGGAAGTTAAAAATAACACAAGAGGAAATTGCAAGTGGAATCTGTACTCAGGGATTGATTAGTCGAATTGAAAAGGGGGAACATATCCCTTCAGCAGATATTCTATATAAGATCGCAAAAAAACTAGGGCTCGATGTGAATTATTTCTTTCATTATGCGGAGACACCGAGTCTCACGTATATAGAGGAAGTTATGTATCAAGTACGCAAATCCATTCGGGAGCGAAGTTATCATGAAGTAGAAGAGATAATCAAGATAGAAATGAAGAACCCATTATTTCAAACGCCTACCTTTAAGCAATTCCTGCTTTGGCATAAAGGAATCTGTACATACTACATACAAGCAGATATCGAAAAAGCCATGAGTCTTATGCAAGAAGCACTTAATTTAAGTGAAACCGGCAATAATGCCTATTCAGAACGCGAGATTGAGATTTTGAACAGCATAGCTATTTTACATAGCGAAGTAGGCCAGCATAAAAGAGCGATTGAAACTTTAGAAAAAGCAATGGTACATTTGGAAAATTTATCCTGCAAAAAGGATGTACATATAGAAATTAGATTGCTGTATAGCTTGGCCAAGTTTCTATCGTTTGAAGAGGCTTATGCTGATTCGATTCAGCATTGTGAAAGAGGAAGTAAGCTATGCCTTCAATACGAATCTTTCTATTTGTATGGGGAATTAACATTTCAACACGGCTACAATTTAATGAAGCTAGGTCAAAAGAAAGAAGCAATTGTATATTTTTGTAAAGCCCGAAGCATTTTTCAACTACAGAACAATTCAGATTTTGTTTCTTACATAGATGAGGAAATGAGCTACTTAAGCTAATCTTGTTTAGGGAGTTTTTATTTTAAAGGAGGGGTTCGGTGAATAAAAGCTCGAAAAAGGCACTTATTTCAGTCGTGACTGTCGCTATACTAATCTTTTTAATTAATGACACACCCTTGAATTAATGAAATTGTTATTGAACAAACAACGAGAATAATCGCTAGTATCGCTGCTATAATAATTACAATGCCGAGGGTTCATTTCTTTATGAGATAAAAAGCCGTCCTAGATAGGGCGGCTCGATTTTTGTGATAAGCTATATCTCTAAATACGACAGAGACTTTAAACTCTTCTAGGGCAAAGTATACTAAAACATATTTTGTTCATACATGGTTGCAGCAGCTCGCCTTCTGTTCTCAATTAAAAATTGAGAAAGCTGTACATTTTGATTAGCACTTCTTTCTTCTTCGGAAAGGTGACTATTTCTTTGGGAACGCTGCTTTAGTCGGTTTATTCGTTGCTGATAGAAGTTATCGTCCCATAAACCTAATTCCGCTCCTCGTTCAGCTAGTCTAACCAAAGATTCACTCGTACCCATTGCAATTTTTTGAGCTGATTCTTTGGCGGATATCTGTTTTACATTGGCTGGATTAACAGGTTCTTTTGCGTTCTTCATAGCATCATCAAACTCTTCAAACTTCCCCTGATATCCGTACATGAATCTTGCAGTACAATAAGCAGCTCTCATCTCAAATTCAGAGCAATTGTTGAAATAAGTAGAATTTACACTCATTTTTCCTCCTCCTTCCTTTTTTATTCACTTTCTATTATCGGAAACAAAATTTGTAATTTTAGTATTTTGTGGATTTTTAATACTTTATTTTACATTGTAAAAATATTACAATTTGATTGTGTACACTTTAATAAAATTTTAGGAAGAGGGAAGAGTATGAAAAAGAAAATTAAGTTATCCATTTTGTCTGCTTTAATGTGTCTCGGTGTTTCAAGTATTGCTCAAGCTGCTGAACCTACTGATTCTTTAAAGAATATTGACAGATCAGATGTTGTTGCAAGTTTTAAAGAAGATTTAAAAAAGAAGCATCCTAATCTAGTAATAAAAGAAGTAACAAACGAGGAAGCAGCTAAGCTTAGAGCAGAAGCGAAAGAGCATGAAAATCAACAATCATCATCAATTGGTACATATGGCCCAGCTAAACCTGTGACAGACTTATATATTCTTGGAATTGTTTGGGATGGAGGAGCTAGTCACCAAGCCATTGACGGCCAAATTTCTACTTCAAAACCAATTAAAGGTCTTTCACAAGTTGTCACATTCGAAGAAGGAAACGGTTCAGATACCCAATGGTTAGGAGATGAGCAAATTACATTTTCTAATCCTGATTATATTTGGAAAACTGACTCTGTTGACTATGACGGAGATCGTATTGTAGATGCTTGGATTCATTATGTAACATTTGATTCTGATGTCAAAATTCCAAGTCAGGAAACAAAGCAATACCGGTTCCAATCTAGATCTTATAATGCGCCTTGGAACACAGAACAAGCATGGCTTAACATTCCGCATCAATAAGTAGAATCTTTAATAAGATAAAGTTGCGCTCTAGCATTAAAATTCAATATTAAATCAAAGCCGTCTAGAACTGGGCGGCTTTATACCTGTTGTTATATAAATAATCCTTATTTTTATTCTTGCTTTTTTTCTAAAGCAAGTAGTATTCATTCCAAACGTTTACTTTTGCCTACTAAGATGAAATCCCCTTGCTAACAAGGGGATTTCCGAGATAAAAGCTATCTACCCCGATGCTTTTGTTTTGCCCTCTGTATTTTTAGAGCGCGTTTTCTTTCTTTCATCTCTTCACGTTGTTGACGAGACAGAGATTTTCTTGCTTTTTTGCGACCTTCTAATTCCAGTCGTAATGCTTCTTGTGCCTGCGTAGAAATCCCCCGGTTCTCGACTTCCTTTGCAGCCAGTCGGGCCATTCGTTTCGGATTGATGCGCCGCTCTTGTTTTTCTTCAACTTCCGTGGACGCCGACACTTTATCTAACAGTGGAATCATCATATGACGTACAAAGTCTAAAATCTCAACGTCTTTCGGTTCTTTACCGAAAATATAGCGGCAAGCCTTCATTTTACTGCTTTCCTTAAATTCGGTAACACCAATCCAGAATTGACCATCAAAATAAACTGTTAATCGCACGAAGCATCCCCCTCCATAAAAATTAATGAAGTGATGGACATCCCGAGGGGGGAAGGTTACTGACATTAGCTGATATGCTAATGCGACCGGACTACCAACCGATCTGTGATTTTACACTTCATATTCTATTATAAGAAATTAATTCTAAAATTGCATAAAGAATAACCTGTTTGCAAAAGAGAAATTATTGGATAGGAATAAAGATGTTTATCCGTATTATTGTATTTTATGTATATAATAGGATTTAAGAAGTGAAAGGGAGGAAGTGTATGAACACTAACAAGAAAAAAGCTCTTATTTCAGCAGTTATTGTTAGTATTTTAAGTGTCTTATGGAGCTATATTATTCCAGAGCAGACGACAAGGTTGATAGTTAGTATCTCTGTTAGTGTCAGTGTAGTACTACTGGTTTATTATTTGATGAGAAATAAGAACAGTGAAAAAACAAAGTAATGAGCCTAATAGATAGTAACAGAATTCTATCGAATCGCCCAACACTATGCATATAAACAGAACCCCGCTTCGCCTTAGCGGAGTTTTTCATCTTAAATCACGCCTGTTGATTATCCATAAGGTGGAAGAAAAAAGGTGCACGCGTGACGTGTTTCCCCGCCTTTTCCCGCAACGAAATCATACAGCCGCGTTGTGGTGACTGTATAATCAGCACTCTTAATGTAACATATAAATAGACAGGATTTCCTCGGATTAACGAGGGATTTTTAACTTCCCTCCGAAAGAAGTCTTCCACTTCTAAACGTGAAGGTGACAGCACCAGTGA
>NZ_KE952850.1:11541-12687 GCF_000466385.1 Aneurinibacillus aneurinilyticus ATCC 12856 | reverse complement strand
TAATAGGGGAGGAAAGAGGAAAGAGAATAGGAGAAGAAATAGGAAAGAAAATAGGAGAGAAAAAAGCTATTATGAAAGTTGCCTTGAGCATGATACAAAAAGGACTAGATAACGAGACCGTAGCCGAATTAACCGAGCTTACACAGGAAGAAATTGAACAGCTTCGCAGGCAATAAAAGTTACTTAGATATCATTCTTCATATTCGGTGTTCGTGGCGGAATACGTTCATGATTTGCAGTAAACCTACTTTTGGGTATACTGGACATGAGGCCTTATATAGCAAGGATTTGAGGCGTTTTTTCTCCTATGTGAAAAATAGAATTCCTGGTTTACTGCAAAAAGCCGACTTTTGCTGAGTTCTTTGAACGATGAAATCCTTGATAGATGAAGGTTTTCGTCCGTTTTGTTTTTAGGGGTTTTATATGAACGTAGTGGGATATAAAGATAGTTGAAATAAATTGTTGTGCTGTCGCTAAATCCAGTTTTATATGAACGTAGTGGGATATAAAGTCGATGATGTTTTTCTTAGCTGACTCCTTGTCGTAATAAGTTTTATGTGAACGTAGTGGGATATAAAGTTGCTCGATTGTTCGTTGTAGAGATCCGGTTCCGTTGTGCGTTTTATATGAACGTAGTGGGATATAAAGATAACTCAAATTCAAATCTATATGTGTGTTCATCCTCACGTTTTATATGAACGTAGTGGGATATAAAGTGGGTCGTTGCGTCAATGCCCATACGCTCGTATGTCTGGTTTTATATGAACGTAGTGGGATATAAAGGCTTTTTGCGGGTGGCGAATACAATCACACCGATTAGTTTTATATGAACGTAGTGGGATATAAAGTGTGTTTTTAATGCTTTGATTGGCGTAGGGCGTTTATGTTTTATATGAACGTAGTGGGATATAAAGGCGATAGAAGCGAACACAATCGCCGCAATTGGAAGAGCGTTTTATATGAACGTAGTGGGATATAAAGGAGGAAATTACAAGATTTAAAGATTATACTCAAAAGTTTTATATGAACGTAGTGGGATATAAAGTTGAAGGCGGTGGGGTAGAAAAGAGGTTTTAGGAACGCGTTTTATATGAACGTAGTGGGATATAAAGAAGTTTGCTCGATCTCCTTCTGTAAATGCATAAG
>NZ_KE952850.1:8405-11441 GCF_000466385.1 Aneurinibacillus aneurinilyticus ATCC 12856 | reverse complement strand
TTTGCTCGATCTCCTTCTGTAAATGCATAAGGAGGTTTTATATGAACGTAGTGGGATATAAAGGTAGATATACCTGTCCTTATTGTGATAGCAAACTTAGTTTTATATGAACGTAGTGGGATATAAAGGTTCATGATTCTGAATTTGTTCCATACGTTCTATCATAGTTTTATATGAACGTAGTGGGATATAAAGTAGAACAAGCTAAACTAACCGGGTTAGGGCAAATAAGTTTTATATGAACGTAGTGGGATATAAAGGATCTTTTTCTTTCGCTTTTTTCTAAAAAATTGTTGCTTTATAGATGACAGTAGTGGGATTATCCTAAAAATGGTATGATTGCATCGGTTTAAGATAGTCGTATGACTAAGTGGTGAATATTGTAAACGAAAGGGTGTTATTTATGAAGGTTGTAAGCGCAACAATTGATGACCTCAAAGGATGGTTAGAGCTAGCTTCTGAGGTTGAATACCTATTTGGACCAATGGTAAATGATCCAAAGTTTATACAAGCGCTGGAAAAGAATATTAATCAAGATAGTGCTTTTTGTGTGAGAGAGAACGATGGATTACCTGGTTCTAGACTGCTCGGTGGAATTTTATTTTCTGCATCAAATGCCCCAAAATATAAAATTGGTTGGTTATCTGTTTCATCGAAAGCGAGAAATAAAGGAATAGCAACAGCTTTGGTAGGTCATGTTTTGAGACTTATCATTGTTCCATCAGAAGTAGTAGTTACTACATTTGGTGATGATATTCCAGATGGGCAGCCCGCAAGAAAGTTGTACCAGAAGTTTGGTTTCATTCCATTGGACGAGATAATTCCAAATGGTCCAGAAGGAGGTAGTCGTCAGAAATTTAAGTTAGATGTAAACTAACGTGCCGAAAAGAACCTACTTTCGTAAAATTTGGCTTTTGACATGATGCTATAAGCATTGCTTTTGGGGTCATTTTTTCTCCAATTTCCTTATTTATCTCTAAGAAACGGAACTAAAATAAATAGTTATCCAAGTATCGTGTAGCCACACCATTAAATCCATTCATCCAATTTTTGAGGCGACTGTGATACGAATTCACATGTTGGATATGATAGATACCTTTCTTTACAGATTTTCTGAGCGAGAAAGCCCACTCCTTTAGGGGTGGGATGAGAGTGAGGTTGGAACAGGCGTGGCTTTATGCCACGTCAAATGTTCCAAATATTTTTGTATTTTCGTTGCTGTATGTAGATTAAACTGATACGATATGAGTATGAACGAATATAGAAGAACTCATACAACCGTATCTTTAATCAATTATCACTTCGTTTTTTGCCCTCGATACAGAAGGAAAATATTTCTTCGTACCGATGTAGAGGAACGTTTTAAACAGTTAGTAAAGGAAATATGCGAAGAATTGGAAATTGTCATTATTGCTTTAGAATGTGATAAAGACCATACACATATGTTCCTAAATGCACTACCAACATTTAGTCCTTCCGATATCATGGCAAAAATCAAAGGAGTGACTTCGAAAAAGCTGAGAGAGGAATTTCCTCATCTTCGACACTTGCCAAGCCTATGGACACGTTCCTATTTCGTTTCTACCGCAGGAAACGTATCAAGAGAAACGATTAAACGGTATGTTGAACAGCAAAAAACAAGGGGGTAAAAGATATGCAAGTGAAATGTAGTAACTGTGATTTTGAACAGTTTGTAAAAGACCATAAATTTGATAAAGAATATAGAGCCGACTACGAAAGAGCCATATTAGTTCTATGTGGCAGGAATGAGTGTGATACATCACAAATTAAAATACCTAACGGGTGTATAAAAGAAATGATGTGGCTTGGTTCTTGGTCTATTGTAAGAGAAGCAACTTTAGAAGAGTATAGAAGTATAAAAAGAGCAAAAATGATTAGAGATACAGGTGTAGAACAATGTCTCAAACAATAACAGTTAAAATTAAACTACTATCAACAAAAGAACAGGCCTCTATCTTGAAAAATATGAGTAAAGAATATATATCTACAATCAACTCACTTGTTTCTGAAATGGTCGCTGAAAAGAAAAGCACGAAAAAGACCACAAAAGATGTTCCTGCAAATCTTCCAAGTGCAGTTAAAAATCAAGTCATAAAAGACGCTAAAAGTGTTTTTCAAAAAGCAAAGAAAAGTAAATACACTGCCGTTTCTGTACTTAAAAAACCTGTGTGTATCTGGAACAATCAAAACTACTCTTTTGATTTCACACACATCTCAATGCCAATTATGATTGATGGCAAGACAACTAAAACACCTATTCGTGCTTTATTAGTCGATAAAGACAACCGAAACTTTGATTTACTTAAACACAAATTAGGTACGCTTCGTATTACGCAAAAATCAGGTAAGTGGATCGCTCAAATTTCTGTCACTATTCCGACTGTCGAAAGAACAGGATTGAAAGTGATGGGTGTTGATTTGGGATTGAAAGTCCCTGCTGTTGCTGTAACAGGTGATGATAAGGTTCGCTTCTTTGGTAATGGCAGGCAAAACAAGTATGTCAGACGTATGTTTAAGTCTAAACGTAAAAAGCTAGGAAAATTAAAGAAACTGAATGCTATTCGCAATCTCGATGACAAGGAACAGCGTTGGATGAAAGATCAAGACCATAAAATAAGTCGTGCAATCGTGGATTTTGCAAAAGAAAATAAGATTTCTGTCATTCGCTTAGAGCAATTGGCGAATATTCGACAGACGGCAAGAACAAGCCGTAAAAACGAGAAAAATTTGCACACATGGTCATTCTATCGCTTGTCTCAATTTATCGAGTACAAAGCAAATTTGGTTGGCATCAAAGTAGAATATGTGAACCCTGCCTATACTTCGCAGACATGTCCTAAGTGTTCCGCGAGGAACAAAGCGCAAGACCGTAAATACAAATGTGAATGTGGTTTTGAAAAGCACAGAGACTTAGTCGGTGCTATGAATATTCGATATGCACCTGTGATTGATGGTAACAGTCAATCTGCCTAAGATGCTATATGCACTGTCTTAGGAGGGGCAATGAGATGCCCT
>NZ_KE952850.1:7004-8305 GCF_000466385.1 Aneurinibacillus aneurinilyticus ATCC 12856 | reverse complement strand
GAATTGCGGACGCTTAGTCATTCAAGAATCCCACCCGTCACACCATAAGGTGTAGGGCTTACGGCTTTAGCTGTGGGAGTCTCAAATATGGTTATATTGCCGGAGAAGCTCGTCTTTTCTTCATCCAGTCTTGTATGACCGCTCCATCGTAGCCTATCATATTGGGCTTAGATGCGAAGCAAAAGATGTGGTTCGAACGGCTTCAACAAGCTTTATTCAAACGGCAGCTTTTTGACAAGGAAGACAAACCTGCGCTTCGTTCTGACAACGGACCACAGTTTATTTCTCATGCCTTTAAGGAGGCCTGTGAATCCTTTGGGATTACGCATGAACGTATCCCGCCAAAAACGCCAAATATGAATACCCGTATCGAGTCCTTTCATCAGATTTTAAAAGAGAATTGTTTGTCTCGTTATGAATAATTGTCTCCTTGAAAAAACGTTCCTATAAAGATGAATATATTAAGGTGGACATGATCAATCCTACTGAACAAAAGAAAAAGATCGCCGATAATTTTTTATTCGTCCGCCTAAGTTGGAAAGCAGATAGAAGAAGTAGAACAGTTACAATAACGAATGCTACAATTGTTATCGGTTTAGGAAAATCTTTCATAAAAAGACTTAAGGCAAATACAACGAGTAATGCAAATGTTAAAATAGAGGTAAAGAAGTTTTGTTTATTCACCAGCATCACCCCCTGTTGTTGTAAATCATCCATTTTTTACCTTAATTATACAGTAAAAGAGGGATAATATGTGCTAATTATGCCACAATAAGAACAAAGGCCCGATCCTCCAAGTGACTTTAAAGTATATACCTTTATTTCCACCTTGTGCGTTTATTTTTTGAATAGCTCCAGCCCCCATGCTATATAATCTGGTCAAAAGTCCCGTTGCTTTAGCCGAACCTGGATGCCCTTTTTTCTTAAACCAATAGGCCAGGCTAGCCGCACCACCGCCACTAATCGCCATAATACCCAGCATTTCTTGAGTTTCTTGATCACCCAAAACTACCTTAACCCCATTTAAATGTTATTTCAGATGATAGTTCTGGGAATCCAATTCTAATGAATGAACATGGAAAAATATTTATTTTTCTGCATGATTCAGGAGAAGTGGAGTTATTATATCACGTCTGTTGATTATCCATAAGGTGGAAGAAATATGCACGCGTCGGCGTGTTCCCTCGTCTTTTTCTCACAAGGAAGAGACACGGCCGCTTTGTGGCGCCAAAGCCGGAACTGCAAAACATCTGTCTCCCTTCTCGTGTCTACCCAGATGTTTTGCAGTTCCGCCTGGCTGA
>NZ_KE952850.1:2301-6904 GCF_000466385.1 Aneurinibacillus aneurinilyticus ATCC 12856 | reverse complement strand
TGGAACGTACTGGATAATCAACACCCTTGTTATTATATAATTCATTAGACGAATTATTAATCGAAACTTATTCAAAAATATCATAAAAGACTCCATTAGCAGATGTGCACAATGATAGTATAGTGACTTAGTTTACAATGATGAACTCTTACCCTCAATTCAAAATTACAAGCAAGAAAACTTCAGCATATTTGTGACTATCTGAGACATCTGAGAAGCTTATGAAAAAGTTTGAAGATGTTGGAACCGATTTGAGAGTTCCCTTTTCAGAGCTTAATGATTTTGTTGTATATTAAAATATCTGATATTATCTGGATGATAAAATAATTTGGTAGCAATACTTATAAAAAGTACACCCAAATCAAAAGAGTAGCAATAAATCTCGAACTGGATTTTATTGCTGCTCTTTCTTTAAATTAAATTTATCTTGATTTTAGATGAATTTTCCACCTATTAATTTTCCCTAAGATATACCCAACACTGACACCATCACAATCCGATATATAATCCGAACGGGAAAAAGCTACTTGTGGTCAAAGATTCGTACGCCAACAGCTTCATTCCTTTCTTATTAAATCACTTCAGCGAAATTGATGTGGTAGACCTTCGGTATTATGAGGAAGACTTGGCGTTGTTCGTGAATCACGATATCCATGACATGTTATTGCTTTATAATGCGAATACGTTTTTTGAAGACCCATTCATAAAGAATCTAGCGAAGTGATTGTATGAGGAAACAATGGAAAGGTAACAGAAGCTTTATCCACGTTATTCTCGCGATTATCGTCGCGATCGGCGTTTTGACTGGTTGTTCGGGAAAGGATGACAAAACAGCTGAAAAACAATCGGCCACCCAAATTGGAAAAAGAATTGAACAGGCGATGAACTTAAAGGAAATGAGAGAGGGGGATCGGAATAAGCTGCAGAAATTGTATAAGATTGATGTAGACAGCGTTGAAGATTTTATTCTTTACACGTCTACATCGAATGTGAGAGCGGACGAATTGGCTATCATCAAGCTAAAGGATCAGAGTCAGGCAGAAAGCGTCAAAGAGAAAATCGGGCAACGAATCGATGCGCAAAAAATAAAATTCAAAGACTATCGCCCAAACGAATATTTTTTGGTCGAAAACCATGTGTTAAAGACGAAGGGACCATTTGTCTTCTTTGCAGTTTCTAAAGAGGCCAATCAAATGGAACATGCGTTTGATGACGCATTTTAAATGCATTAAGTTGATCCGCTCACTACGAAGTTACAAGGAGTGCTTCGATAGATTAAGCTAAACACCCTTCACTGCTTCCGATGCCTGCTCTATGTTTACAGAATTCTATTAGTACCCCTTTATCATTCGTACAATCCTGCTGAAAGGCCAAGTTCTAAGTGAGTAATCATAATTCTGTTTACCCCGATTTTCAATATTAAAGAAAATCTCGGCTCTGTTCGTTACAGGATGATGCCTTAGATAGGTTTCCCCGTATCTCTGCTTTTCGCGTACTGTCAGGCTTTACCCGCCGCCTTTAGCAGACGAAGCAGTGGGTATTTTGATATACGGAAGCTAGATGGCACAAAGATTCATGCTTCTGCCAGTTACAAAAAGCTTACCCGAATTGAATATGCATGTACATTATTAATTGAAAGGGAAAAAGGCGATTCCTCCCTGACTTACGCTACCGCTTAGAAGTTGGGGTCTCCTCGCTAAAAATGATGAAGACTGGAAGTTGGTTACGTTGAAGAACATGTCTATACGTACTCAGCCCATTTCAAATAATGAGAGCAACACTCTAATATGTAGAAGGAAGCAACAGTAAAGAATTTGTGATTTAACGGAAACATCCCTCTTTTGAACAAGGCAAACAAAAGAGGGATACTCCATGATTGGTTTAGATAGAGCAAGAATTAATGGCCTAAATTAAGAATGGGGTTATATAATTTTATTCCTGCTAACCACTTTTTATACATAGATTGTTTTCAATCCTTTATTGTTCGAGGTTGAACTACTCTCTTACGTGACGGTTGAAGAGGCTATTTCCTAATAAGCTTTTGGAGCTGATCTTTAATGTTATTTCTACTTAATCCTCCGTGATAACAAATTACCGTTTGAATGTCGAAGTCCAAATATTTCTCTAAAGAACGAAGGGCTGTATTCATGTCTGGTGTAGATTGCGGATGGGGTCCCATCAAAATCCCTTTCACACTAAACATGGCGTCTCCAACAACAAGGGTTTTGCTTTGTTCCAAATAAAGACTGATATGGCCAGGTGTATGCCCAGGCGTAAAGATAACGTGAATTCCTCCGCAATACGGAAGTTTCTGGCCATCTGCTAACGTTTTGTCTACCTTGGCCTTCGGAGGATTCTCCACCAGGGTCAACAATTTCCGACGTTCGGCTTCTGGAAGGGATTCCAATTGCCAAGCCATGCTATCGGGATTCCCTTTCAGAAGGGGCAGCTTCCCCTCGATATAGGGTGCATCCAGTTCATGAGCGTATACTTCAATGCCTCCACCAGACTCCTGTAGGATTTCGGGAAGACTGCCGATGTGGTCAAGATCCTGATGTGTCAAAATGACGACTTTTAACTTATCCAAGAAGACTCCGGCCTTGTCCATGGCCGCGCGTATTTGTTCCAATTGCCTAGGCGTGCCGGTATCAATCAGAATAGCGGTTTCATCGTCCCAAATCAGGGTAGGATTCAATTCTAAACAACTACCGAAAGTTTCAACTTGCAATTCCAACATTTCTATTCCACTCGCGATTTTCATCTTCTTCCCTCCGTTTTTGTATTGCCTTATTGCTTTCTCTATGTAAACGAATCAGAGCCGCCGAAGGATACGAGGTAGGGAGTTTTAGATTTACCAAAGGTTTAGTAAAATTTAACAATAAAGTCGTTAAATTTCGTGTTAAAATAAAGATCACTAAACCTTCACATAAAAAGGTATATTTAACATCTTGTAGTGAAAAATTCTAAGGGGGGGAAATTATCGAAAAACATATTATTGAAGTGACATCAGTCCCTAAAAATTCTTTAGCAGACCAAGCCTTTTCTTGTATCCATTATTCAGATTCATATAAGGCTATACTACCAGGTGAGTCAGCTTGTGATGTAGGGTCTATAACAAGATTGTTTTTAACTTCTGTTCCTACTTGGGTTACTCACTTAATGAAGATACGCGACCGATTAGTCAGTCTTATTGGGTTAAAGACATCTAATCGGTCTAAAATACAAAATATAACATTAAAACAGGGAAGTAGTATAGGAATATTTCGTGTAATCAATCGTGTATCTAATGAGATATTGCTAGGAGAAGATGATCGTCATTTGAACTTTCGTGTATCCATTTTATTAGACGAAGTAGATGGATTAAAATATATAACCGTATCAACTGTAGTATATTTTAATAATTGGTTAGGAAGACTTTATTTTGTTGTTGTAAGAAGAGTTCACAAAGCAATAGTACCCGCAATGTTGAAGAATATGGTGTGTAATATTAAAATAAACACAAATAGCTCCCACTAGTTGGAGAATTAAGATATTCACTGATGCAGTAGTATTACACCAAAAAGCATACACAAAGCCATCTGAAATTAATGTTATTTTTGAAGGATTGCAGATAAAAAAGCCCATGAAATGCAAAATAGGGTCGAACATTCCAGTAATCTATGGTAAAATAGGCGGAAATGAATAGTATGAATGGCGAAGCACGTCATTTCTCTTGTATTACAGGGGAAGTGGCGTGCTTTTTTGTTTTTTAAAGAAGGAGGGCAATGCATACGTTCACTTTTACAGACGTCGCTTGTTTCCTGTAAAAAGATTGCCGTTAGATAGAAGGCAACGGAAGTATGTACTCAGAAAAATTGAGAGTGAGAGGGAAAAAATTCAACTGAGATGGAATCGTTTATTTGGTGGAAGAAAAGAAGATTCTTTGGATGAACAAGAAAAATTTATAAAGGAAAAGTTCAGGTCGGAGCTGACGTCCTTACGAGTACTTTTTGATCGTTTAGAAAGTGATGATGTAGAGGAAAAGGACTTGTCCCAGATTCATTCTGTTGTCTTTCAAGAGAATAAAGCGTTGCAGTCACTATATACCTAATATGTGGAGTGATGTCATCTAGCTCGATTGGAGGGAAGATGTGGCACCTAATATAGTAGGCCACTGTATTTTATGCAAAAAGGAACCAAACGCTATTTTTCAATGCGGTTTCTCATAACATTATCATTACCAGCTGTAGCTTATGGAGAGGAAATAAAAAATGTAAACCCAGTATAGCAGTACAAATTGAAAATCAAGAAAAATCATTGCAGGCGGACATAGATGAGTCAGCGAAACAGATCCAGGCTGCCAACGAAAGGCTAGAAAAGCTTAAGGAACAAATCGCGACCGAGAAGATAGTATATGAAGAGACATCGAAAAAACTTCAACAGACAGAAGAGAAGTTACAACTGTGCAGGGAGCTGGTAAAAGACAGGGTAATGGCCATTTATGAAACCAATACGTTTCCTATCTTGATGTTTTATTACAATCAGGAAGCAACTTTAAAAAATGAAGTAAAATCAACTTTAGTATCGTACTCGCTTTTTCACTTTCGGTGAAAATTGCTATTTT
>NZ_KE952850.1:0-2201 GCF_000466385.1 Aneurinibacillus aneurinilyticus ATCC 12856 | reverse complement strand
TTCGGTGAAAATTGCTATTTTGCAAAACGCTCAAAATAAATGTATTTGTTGCAGGTTATTAAAGTAAATAGGGGGTAAATTATGAGGACTCTTATATTAGGAGGTGCTCGTTTTTTAGGAAAAGCGTTGGTAGAGGAAGGGTTGAAAAGAGGGCACGAAATCACGTTATTCAATCGCGGTAACAATAAAGAGGCGCCTTCTGAAGTAGAACAACTCATCGGTGATAGGGACGGTGATGTATCCTTACACGATCGCTCTGGCGTACCGGAATGAGGAGGAGCCACAACGATACACTCCATATCCTGTAGGTCCAGCTTCATAACATATTTTGAGTTGTGCATTTTTCCCTACATGATCAACCTGTTTGCGAATGGTTTCTGGAGTGTTTGGAATCGTACCGTAAAAACGTAGAGCTTCCCGACCTAAATCAGCAATCGCTACAGCAATAGAATCTTTGGAAATGTCTAAACTGATGTATTTTGTGATATCCTTCATAAGTACCGGTTCCTTTTTTCATATTGTGGCTCCGTACTGACCTTCTACATCCAGTGCAACCCACGTGATTATGAAAATAGGGGCCAGCCTCGTTCATTATGACTAAGAAAACAAGTCACCCTAAAGTGATAAAATGAGCATTTTAACTTTGAAAGTATATATGATTTTTGTTTTAAGGGGAGCTATAAAATTCGGATATTCAGATTATCGTACGGAAACCACTATAAATATTTATAATTAAACTAACTGGTAGTTATTGTGAAATAGAATGTGATACATAAACTTTATTCTTGTTCCCATTTTCTTCTTGAATCTCTAGTTACGTAAGGTTTTACAATGAACATATATTCTTTATGGGGGGAATGTTGATGAAAGAAAGCAACAAGTATTCCATAGGAGAATTTTCGGAGAAAACAGGAATATCTATTCGCACTTTACATTATTATGATGAAATCGGTCTTTTACAACCAGAAAAGCACCCAACATCGGGCCACCGTATTTACAATCATCAAGATATTCTAACCTTACAAAAAATTGTAAGCCTAAAGTTCTTGGGATATAGTCTGGATAAAATCAATAACTTGTTACATGAATCGAGTTTTACCGTTGATTTAAATGAGACTTTAAGCCTTCACTTGCAAGCATTAGAAAAAGAAAAAGAACGAATCGAACAATCAATGACTGCTATTCAGAGAGTCATTAAGTTACTTAAGAAAGAAGAGGAAGTGGATAGCACCATTTTATTCAGTCTTATCCATAGTATACAGACGGAGAATATGCAAAAAGAATGGATGGAACAGCATATGCCAACAGATGTAGTGGAAGAATTGTCAAAGAAAACAGAAGCAGAAAAAATCACCCTAGATCAAACCTTTATTCAATTTGCTAAGAAGGTAAAACAATTATATGGTAAACCTGTAAAGGATTTAAAAGTACAAGAAATGATCAAAACGTATCTAGAAGCATCTTTTGAGTTTCTTGGTGGGGATTTGATGCGAAAGCTAGCTGATGTTGACGTGGAAAAAATAAATATTCAAGAGCTTGAAAATATGACACCTTCTCCATTTACAGAAGATGAGCAGAAATGGCTTAATCAAGCGATGGAATATTATATGAAGCAAGCAGAATTGGAATAGAAAGGAAATCACCACGGGCTTCTACCTTGTTTCAACGGGTATGCTAGTTAAGCAAGGTAAAGCACATTTCCAACTATCCTAAAATTCTTAACTTGATGGGCATGGGGTAGGCTCCCTAATAAAAATATTTTTCTTTTGACGCAACCTTTTGCTTGTTTTGTGCATAGTACAGTCATAAAAGAAAGGGGGAAAGAACTTGGATGCAAAAAAGCAGATAGAGAGTTGGAGTAAGCAATACGCTAATTGATTAATTTGTCTTGCCTATGCATATGTACACGATTGGCAAGGGGCAGTTCTTCTAATTTTCTCCTTTGGATTTGTTTCTCCAGCTATGGCTAAGGTTCTGAGTGAATTGTATGGAAGATGGAAAAAAATAAAGCAAAATAAGTATGAAATCTCTTCATACAAAAAATTAATTTTTTTATGAACCTAAGCGCTCTTTCTGTCATCTAAACTTATGTAATACAAATAAAACGGACACGTATTGTCAAACAGCTCGAACGGGATGCTAGATCAGTGAATGTTCCGTACCAAGTCATTGAATTAAAGGAAGCTATTACACATTTGGAG
>NZ_KE952849.1 GCF_000466385.1 Aneurinibacillus aneurinilyticus ATCC 12856 | reverse complement strand
ATCGTCAGGTTTTAAGTGGTGGGTAGTTCACATGAAAAAAACTGTTTTGAAGCAACAGAGCGGATGAAGGGATATTTTCTGGATAATATTTTATCGGGGAAAATTACATCAAAAAAAGACATCCTTCAACGAGGGAATTTTATCAACCTTGATCTTACCCAATCCTACTATATTATCTTTATTTCGTATCAAAGTATGGAGGAGAAACTATCAAACGAACTTGTTTTTCATGAAGCCTTCATGGAAACGATTGCTGAATTTTTGAAGAGGAACAAACTGAATGTACTATTTTCACAACGTACAAACGGAGGGGTGCTACTCGTTCCGACATCAATCCTGACGAAAACGATTGAATTTTTTAGTAGGGAAGTGTTGCAATTTCTCTCTAGAATGCATCCGCTATATCGATTTCGGACAGGGATTAGCATGGCTGGTACATCTATTGAGCAGGCTTGTAAGCATTACGATGAAGCAAAGACGGCTCTTCATATGACAACAGCGAGAAATGATATCCTGTCATTTGAATCGCTTGGTGTAGTGGGAATGTTAATTAACCAAAATAATGAAGAAGCCGTGAAGCAAATGTCAAGATACACACTGGGAAAACTGTATGATAACCCTACTTGTTCCAAAAATAAAGAACTTTTGCGCACATTATATGTATACCTGGAAAATGGGGGGAATCTTGAGCAAACATCAGATGAGCTTTGTTTATCTGTAAGCGGACTTCGCTATCGTCTGCAAAAAATTAAAAGTTTATTAGGACAGGATTTAAGTCATCCATATGTTAACTATCAATTGTTTTTATCGTTGCAGGCATTAATAATTACCGGGGAATTATCAATCATGGATTAGAGGGATATACCATACTCGCTTATTCCTCCGATGTTTTTAGAAGAGTGTAATATAGATAAGCTGACTCAAGATAAAATAGAAAGATACAAAAACACGAACGCACCCTGTCAAAAGTGCGTTCGCATCGTGGTAAATTAATTCGGCAAAGGAATATAGGTAATAGGTTCTTCAGGAGGCTGTGATTCCGCCGGAATGATGGTGTAATAAGGGTTTGCAAATAGCAGTTTTGTGATAAACCAGCCTTCCTTTTCATTTACGGTACGTTTCTCGACAATGAATGTTTCGGTACCTGTCGCGGACCCGCTGGAAGTAATTTCTGGATAGGTGACTGTATATTGTACAGCTGTATCGCTTAACTTCTTTTCTTCTTTTACCGTAATCGGTCCAACCCATGGACTTGATCCGCCTGTAACCCAGCCCCTATCTTTTACTTGCTCCATTGCTTTTTCCCGAAGCTCAGGGGAGAGTGCGGCATATTGGAGCGCTCCGCTTCGGGTCTGCTCTCCACGACCCCACAGCTTCAGCGCTTCTTCCGGGGTAGCGGGAATGAGTGCTTCTTCAATCATACGTATTTGCTTTTCAATCTTTTCCCTATCAGGAGCCTGAATAGAAAGAGTGTTTGTTTTTTGATCATACGTAACGTCAGCCTTGAATATTTCGTGTATCCAGTCTGATAGGACATATATGCGGCCGTTCTGGATTTCAGTACCATAAGCCGCATAAGGCAATCCATTGATTGAGATGGTAATCAAATTTTGGGGCTCAGCGCGTTGTTCGGGAAAATCAAGCGTGACTGTACGATCGGTAAGGGTGGGAAGAGAGATTTTCTTCGCATTTTCCGAAAGAGGCCACATTTCTGTTTCTTTCCCCTGGTCCCTAGGAGTTAGAGCCCGGACATAAGATGATAGCTTTGCGAATGCATAATACGTCTCATTTGTTTCGATGGAAACGGTTTTGAATTTCTCATCCCACTCAATAGAGCGTGCTCCTAGCTGCTCGCAAGCCCAGCGAAGGGGGATCATCACTTGATCCTTTACTACATGTACACCTGGAGGGGTGGAAGTAACAGAGCCGTTTATTTGAATGGTTAACGGTTGAGAAGCAAAAACCGGTGCAGTACTTAGTGTCATGGCTAATGCAAGACTTGACAGAATCACCTTTCGTTTTTTCATTTTTTCGCTCTCCCTATGTAAGATAAAAAACTATTGGTTATTCTTAATAATACTGTATTTCATTTCATATTTGTGTGAGAAAAATAAATTTTTCTTGTATCTTTATCGGCTCAGAGGTTCATAAAATAAAGAGTAGACTTTCCACCTTTTTCAGCATATACTACAATTAGTAATTAAGAAAAGTATAATTAGTTGAGAAGAATGATGAAAAGGAGGAGATATAGTGGGACGATACGAAACAGAAGCAGACATGTTAGCACATTATGATTCAAAGCAATACCAAACACCTGACGGGTATACGAGCGATATTGCCGTATTTAGCATTATAGCGGAAGAGCTTCCAGAGCATACGAAAAAACCACCGAAGCGCACCCTGAAAATTATGCTAATTAAAAGGGCTGCATGTGATAATGAAGGGAATGCCAATATTGAGGGAGGGAAGTGGGCGCTCCCCGGCGGATTTATCCAGCCGAATGAAACAGCTTATGAAGCCGCCAAACGCGAGCTGCAAGAGGAAGCAGGCGTAAGCGGACTTCATCTGAAGCATTTCAACGTGTATGACAGGCCTGGACGTGACCCGAGGGGCTGGATTATCTCAAATGCACATTATGCTATTGTGCCAGAATATCAGCTCGACAAGAGAAAGGCTGCCGATGATGCGGCGGAAGTTGAACTGTTCGATATAGAAGAAGCATTTGCTTTGGAGTTAGCATTTGATCATCGACAAATTATTCAAGAGGCGCTTGCTTTCATTAGAAGAGATATGATCCAGACGACAGTTGCCCGCAACTTTTTACCGCAAGAGTTTACCTTATCGGAGCTGCAAGGAGTGCTGCTAGCGGTCGTGTCAGAGCCAGCGATTCAAAGTTCGCCTGTATTTTTCGAGAAAGCGCCAAAACTGAGGTTTATAGAATTAGTAACAGGTGATGAAGGAAAGCCAAAAACATCAAACCGATATTCGTACCGCCCAGCTAAATTGTATCGATTCAATGAGGTAGAGCCTGTGTTTAATGTGTATAAATAGTTTTTTTACGAATGGTAATTAGTAATTAATTAATTATAATTTAATAATGGAGGAATAGAATATGAGTCAACGTGCACTTATTATCATTGATTATACGAAAGATTTTGTAGATGGGGCTCTGCCAGTCGGAGAGCCAGCGATTCAAATTGAAGAACGTCTTTGCGATATTACCGAGGAAGCTATTACAGCCGGTGCCTATGTTGTGTTCGCTGTAGATAAGCATAGTCTGCATGATCCGTATCATCCAGAAACGAAACTATTTCCCCCCCACAATATCGAGGGAACGGAAGGAAGAGAACTGTATGGTCGGTTAGCGGATATCTACAGGAAATATAAAGACAGGGAGAATGTTTTATATATGGACAAAACAAGATATAGTGCATTCGCCGGCACAGAGTTGGAGCTTAAACTTAGGGAAAGAAACATAAAAGACTTGTATATTACAGGAGTTTGCACGGATATATGCGATTTGCATACGTGCGTCGATGCGTATAATCTGGGCTACACCATTTTTGTTCATACGGATGCGGTCGCCAGCTTCAATCCTGCCGGACATGAATGGGCTTTGCAGCATATGAAGAATTGTTTGGGAGCGACCCTTCTTTAAAGAAGGCCCAAAAGAAAAAGGAGGCAGCACAAATGAAAAAAACATACACGGATGATGGTTTAGCCCTGCATACGGACTTATATCAGATAAATATGACAGAAACATATTGGGAAGATCAGATGCATGACCGAAAGGCGGTATTCGAGCTTTATTTCAGAAAGCTGCCGTTTGGGAATGGATTCGCTGTTTTTGCCGGATTGGAGCGTGTGATTGATTATCTGGAGAACTTTCGCTTCACAGAGAGTGATATTGAATATTTGCGTGACGGTTTGGGATATGAGGAAGATTTTCTTGAATATTTGCAGACGGTTCGCTTCACAGGTACGGTTCGTGCCATGAGAGAAGGAGAGCTAGTATTTGGAAATGAGCCGATTCTTCAGATTGAGGCCCCGCTTGCCGAGGCGCAGCTAATCGAGACGGCTTTACTTAATATTGTGAACTACCAGACGCTGATCGCAACAAAAGCGGCGCGCATGAAACAAGTAGCCGGGGACGATACACTGATGGAGTTCGGTACTCGGCGTGCCCATGAATTGGATGCGGCGGTTTGGGGAACAAGGGCAGCCTATGTAGCAGGCTTTGATGCAACAAGCAATGTACGGGCAGGGAAAATTTTCGGTATTCCCGTATCAGGAACGCATGCCCATGCGATGGTGCAAGCGTATATGGATGAATACACGGCATTTAAGAAATATGCGCGACGCCATAAGGATTGTGTGTTTTTAGTGGATACGTATGACACGCTGCACGGCATAAAAACGGCTATAGAGGTAGCGAAAGAGCTCGGGGATGCGATTAACTTTGTTGGGATTCGGCTGGATAGCGGAGATCTTGCCTATCTTTCCAAAGAAGCAAGGCGGATGCTTGATCAGGCAGGGTATACAGAAGCTAAAGTTATCGCGTCCAATGACCTTGATGAATACACCATCATGAACCTAAAGGCGCAAGGTGCAAGGATAGATACATGGGGCATTGGAACAAAGCTGATTACGGCTTACGATCAACCGGCACTAGGGGCGGTGTATAAGCTTGTCGCAATTGAAAATGAACAAGGAAAAATGATTGATACGATAAAAATCAGCTCAAATCCGGAAAAGGTAACCACCCCGGGATTGAAAAAGCTCTACCGAATTGTAAATCGAATCAATCAACGAGCTGAGGGCGACTATATTGCCATGGAAGACGAAGTTCCTCAGGCAGAAGAAAAGCTGAAAATGTTCCATCCCGTTCATACCTTCATTAGTAAATTCGTGACAAATTTTGAAGCCAGAAGCCTGCATGAGGACATTTTCGTTGACGGCCGCCTTGTATATGAATGTCCCACGTTGGAACATATTCGGGATTTCGTAAGAGAAAATATGGAGTTGTTATGGGAAGAGTATAAACGAACGTCCAATCCGGAAGAATACCCTGTCGATTTAAGTCAGAAGTGCTGGGATAATAAGATGGAGAGCATTATGGAAGTGAGGATGAGGATTGAAACTGCAAAATAAAAATGAAGGAGTGGATGAGCATGGCCCGATATGGCATTTACGGCTCAGCATTCGATCCGATAACATATGCCCATCTTTGGACAGCATGGACGGTGGCGGTTCGACGAAATTTGGATAAGGTGATTTTCGTTCCGTCATCCGATTATCGGGGGGACAAGGGGCGCAAGCTGACTTCCGGAAAGCATCGTTGGAATTTGCTTCAGCTTGCCATTATAGATAATCCGAAGTTTGAGGCGAGTGATATCGAGCTAAAAGCCGAAGCATGGGAGCAGTATACGCACGATACGATGAAATATTTCAAAGGCATGTATCCGTATGATGAGATTTTCTTTATTATGGGGGCTGACAACCTAGCCAGTATATCGTCTTGGTCAAAAGGAGAAGAGTTAATTCGGGAGAATAAGTTCATTGTCATGGCTAGAGAAGGGTACAATATGCTTGAGATTATAGCTAAAGATCCGATACTGCGTAATTATGAGCTTGATCATTTTGATTTGCTTCATAAAGGATTAAACATGGAGATTAGTTCAAGCTATATTCGCGATGAATTCAGTGTCGGAGGAGATCCGAGATATTTGATGCCTGATGCTTGCTATGAATATGCCAGAAAACACAACGTATATGTAAAGGGATAGCGGCTCTTGCTTATATGTTGCAGAGTTGCTTAGCAGAAGCCCGAAAGATGAAATTTGTGGTCAGATTCCGGGCTTCTTATGCAATCCATTCGTTATTGATAATCTTTGAATTCTATTTTTTTAATTACAACGTTTATTTCACCAGCCGGAGTTGATAGCGTGACTTTTTCCCCTAAGTCATGCAATAGCAATTGTCTGCCGACGGGAGATAAAAAAGAGATATATCCATGTGTAGGATCGCTTTTTTCCGGGAAGCAAATCGTGAAGTGATCCACATAGCCGTCATCTTCATACAATAAGGCTACTTGGCTTCCGATAAATACTTTAGCGAGTGCCGGATATGTGCTTTCCCCGGAATCGGATAAAAATGTCTCCACTTCCGAAATGTATCGCTCAAAAAACGAGAAATCTCTCTCATGAACCGGAGTGGAGGTTACATATAAATCGAGAAGCTCGACCATATTCTCTTCTATAAAAATTAATTGCTTAATAAGACTTTTTCGTAGAGGATAATAACTTAAACTATGGTTCATTGTAGATAACCCCCTTACCCGGATTTAGACCTTTGCAAAATTTACTTTTTGCCATTATGTTTATACCCTCCCTAATAAATAAAAAAATTGAGAATCTGTAGCATACAGACCCTCAATCACATCGTACCATACTTCGTATATTTTTCATATGCTGGAAAGATTACCATCGCTCTGGGAATGAATATGTACTTCTCCCTTCCCGAGCGCATGCCCCGGCCAGGCGAAAGGGGACGGCAATTATCTCCTTCTTCATATCTACCCAGATGTTTTGCAGTCCCGCCCGGCTGGGGCAAAAAGCGGCCCTCTAAGCTTGGGTGCGAGAGACGAACCGACGCCCGTTTAGGGCACGGTGTGGCGACGATCCACTCTAGGTTGTACTGGATAATCAACACTCTTGTTATTATCTATTTGTTTTTATTATTTTGACTCCGCTCGTCATATACACCAGGACCTGTTTCAGGAGGATTGATATGCTGCGGCTGTGAAGTTTTGATTGTTTGAAACGCGTCTGTAACGGCTGCCTGATGTGTTCCTAATATCTCCAGCTCGGAGTTGTTTTTTTCCTTCATACTGCTCTGCCTCCTTTATTAGCCTTCGTTTATTAGGATAGGAAAATATCAGGCATTTATGCACTCAAAAACATGGCCGTTGCGTACCGTATAAAATGCGAGCTTTTTTCAACACTAATGTAGAACGATAGAAGGAGGAATAAAAATGGCAGAAAAAAACATACTGGCATATTTTAAAAGTCCGGAAGAAGCGGAACAGGCGGCACAGAAGTTATCAGAGCTTGGAGTTGTTGATTTGTCCATCGATCGCGTCTCCCGGTATCCGGGGCAAGGAACTGAACGAATGCTGAATACGGTGGGAGGAGAGCTTCCTTCGCTTGCAGGTACGATACTTGACGCCGACATTACGAATCGGGGAGCCGGTATATTGCTGGCAGCAGATGTAAGTGCAAGTGGTATGAGTGATGGAGGCCAGGACGATATAACCGGGCGAGATATTCTGTTAACGGTAGTAGTAGAGGAACCTAAGCATCATCAGGCGTTACATATTGTAGAACAATCTGGTGGAATGCAGTGACGGATCGAATACAAAATGGAAGGAACGGTCGAGGCGACTATCGAGCATTCAGAGCTTGAACTTTGAAGTAGAAGATGGCAGAATAAGTATAGTACCATTACATATTTTTCGAAATTGAACCAGGAACTAGGTAGCTAGGGTTCCGCCTTATGATAAGGGGCCGTGACCGAGCGCTACAGGATCTTGCTATAAGAGCAGGAGGCACCTATTGGCATAAAAAGCCCGAGGGGGAAGGTTCAGCGTATTTTGCGTGCGCTGACTTCTTCTCCCCGGGCTTGTTTTATTTTATGAGGAGGAAAATGACAATGAAAAAAATTGATTCCATTCGTCCGGGCGTAGCTGTCATTATTTTTGATGAGTGCAACCGGGTATTACTACAGAAAAGAGCGGACGTAAATTTATGGGGCATTCCCTCAGGGCATGTGGAGCCAGGTGAAACGGTGACGCAGGCTGCTATCCGCGAAGTGTGGGAAGAAACGGGCCTTGACGTATCGGTTATTCGTCTCATTGGTGTGTATTCAGAACCGGATTCTCAGGTATTCGATTATCCAGATGGCCGTTGCGTTCATTTTGTTACGGTATGCTTTGAAGCCATGGTGAAGGGCGGTGAATTAAAACCACAGTGTTCAGAAACATTGGAGCTTTGTTATTTCTCTCCAGATGAATTGCCGGACAATCTGCTGTTCATGCATCCGCGTTGGCTAGAAGATGCCTTGGCAAGACAGGAGACACCATTTGTCCGATAAGTTTATCATGTGGATGCTTGATAAAAGTGGACCTAATGGCACAAGCCAGCCATTCTTTTCAGAGAATGACTGGCTCTTTTCGTGTATTGGTATTGTTCTTATTCTTTTTATTCCAAATACACTTTGCATACATAGTTTGCTGTGCCTTCTTCCCATTCGGCAGAAAACGAGTAGATGTGGAGACCTTTATTTTTAGATAGAACAAAGGAAGAATCCTGTACTGTGACAGGCTTGGTTTTATTTGTACTTGTCCATTCATTTACCTGAAGTGTACCGGATTTAGGCTGTTTATCGAAATGAATCATCATCGTAGCCTGCGCGGGAACGACGCCCGGGTTCTCTGTTCGTACTTGAGATGGGGGAGAGATAAAGTCTACACATGAATTTTTTTTCTCACTTTTCCAGCAATAGTTGCTTTGATATACGGGAACATCCTGTTGTCCGACGGTAAGAGCGGGCAACGGAGGCCTGGGGCTGGGGGAGGCAAGCGGTCCTTCCGTACATCCGGCCAACACAAATAGCAGCATCAAGCAGACGGCAGATTTTTTCATTTCTTTCTTCCTCCTCTCAAAAGGTTGTATTATATAAGTATAGGGCATATAGCTCGGCTTTTGGGCTACACCTGCTATTTTGACATTTGAGCGTAGTTGGAGGTAGGATAACTAGAGAGAAAGAAGTTGAATGTGCCCTGCGCTTTGGCAGAGGAAAGGCCAGCGTGTGCTTTTCCGACCGCTCCTGTCCCTCCTTCTTTTCTTACCTCCCACCACAAACATGTGTCGATTTGTCAAATCAGATGTATATAGCTTCGGTCCACGAAAGAATGTCCATTCGTAAAAGCATATTTATAATAGAGGAGGTTGAAGATGAGAAGGTTTTTACAGAGGGTGCGTTTTATTTTCAATGTAAGGAAATTCATCCCGTTCCTGTTTCGCTTCTTTGCTTCAAAAGAAGTCTCAATGCAAAAAAAACTTTTGTCTTGCCTGTTACTCATTGGATATATTGTTTTTCCTTTTGATCTGATTCCGGATTTCTTTGTTTTTTTTGGCATGCTTGATGACGTAGCCGTGTTTATGTTTGTTTTACAGCAAATGGTGAAGATGGCACCTCCCCAGTTAAAAGAACAATACGGAATTCAGGGATAAAGTGAAGCTTCGCGCAGTGAAGGATATATCCGTTAAGACAGGATAAATATAAAAGTAGAAAAGGTGCAGAAACACGGAGATGTTCCGCACCTTTTTTCTTTGACTGAAAAGGACTGTACAAGGAATGGTGTAAAATGACAGACAAACAGTTGGGGCAAAGATTTTAGATGGCTGTTTTGGTAAAATGAATGAGATGAAGTTATTTATTGGAGAAAGGGAAGACAGAGCGATGGACATTGAGATTAAGTCAATTAATGTAGGAAAACCGTTAACAATTACACATAAAGGAAAAGAGATTACGACAGGAATTTATAAACACCAAGTTGACAAACCGTTATTTCTTTCCACGCTAAACTTTGATGGTGATGCTCAAGCTGACCTTGTTCATCATGGGGGAGTCGATAAAGCGGTTTGTGTATATTCGTATGAGCATTACGCCTATTGGGAGAAAGAATTGAACAGGGAGCTTACATTCGGAGCGTTTGGAGAAAATCTTACCGTTACTGGTATGCTGGAGGATACAATTTGTATCGGCGACACTTACCAACTAGGGGAGGCTATCGTACAGATTAGTCAGCCCAGGCAGCCATGTCATAAACTCGCAAAAAAATATGATGTCATTGACTTGCCGATTAAATTCCAGAATACTGGATTTACCGGCTTTTATTTCCGCGTGTTGAAGGAAGGATGGGTGACGCAGCCTGTCTCTATGCGGCTTATTGAGCGCAGCCCTAAAAATGTGACTGTATCATTTGCAAATAATACTATGCATCATGACAAACAAAATATAGAGGCAATTCAACGAATTTTGGATGTGGAAGAGCTGTCTGGCAATTGGCGAAAAACGTTTCTAAAACGGCTGGAAGGCATTGAAGTAGATACTAGTAAGAGATTAACTGGAGATTGACACTCCCACCCTCAAAGTGGAAAGCAGGCTGGCACCTGTGGGATTCTTGCTACTAAAGACGAAGTCCGTTTCCGCCCCTCTTTCCTTATATGTATATCTGATTTGATAAATCGACACATGTTTGTGGTGGGGGGAAGAAAGGAAGGAAGGAAGGGCGGTCGGAAAAACACACGCTGGCCTTTCTTCTGTCGGAGCGCAGGACGCAGCCACCCTCTTTTTTTCCGAATCTCTTCCTTCCAACCACGTTACTTTGTCAAAATATCAAGTGTAATTTATATAGCTGAATGAATCGAGTCTTTTTGGTCGACTGGACCATTCAAAAATCTGAAATAAGGCAGGCACATTCCTAAAAGAGATGAGAGACAGATAATCATTCCAATCAGTAAAAACATTGTCCGAATTCCCCACAGTTCCCCCAATGCGCCCCCGATAAGAATCCCAAGTGGCATGACGGCACGGATGATAAAAAGTCGAATTGAAAATACTTTCCCTATGAGATGATTAGGAACTGTTTGTTGATATAGACTTGTACTATTAGCAGTGAAGAATGGCAGGGCGATTCCAGCTATCACCTCAATAGTGATCGCCAGCGGAATGCTGGTTATAAAACTCATAGACATGTACGTTAATCCCCCAACTGCCAGTGAGCCCAGCATAATAAGGCGACGATAAGTAGGCCTTAGGTTAATTTTAGATGCCAATATAGAGCCGAAAAAATAACCTAATGGAAATCCGGCCATAAAATAACCGTACTGTGTATAGCTTCCATGCAGTTCTTTCATCATGAATGGGAGATTAACGACCATTGTAACGCCTACTCCAAATTGAACGAAGGCGAGGAAAATGCCTAACCATAGCAGAAGAGGTTGCCCGATGAAAAAGCGAATCCCTTCCATAAATTGCTGAAACCATGTAGCACGAACCTTTTCCATATGTAAAGGAGGTTCCTTCAAGAACATAAGCAAAAGACCACTTATAGCGAAAAACGAGCAAACAAGCACAAGTGTAAATGATACACCTATCCAATCTACTAACAATCCTCCTATAGGGGGAGCTAAAAAGCTCATTAATCGTATTGTACCATCCAGGTAGGCGTTGACAGATGCGAGCAACCTTTCAGGAATGAGAGTCGGAATAATCGAAAAACTAGCGGGTGCATACAGAGGCTGAATGAGTCCAATCACAATTTGTACAATGTAGATATTCCATACTTCCAAAGTGTTTAAATTAAACATTAGTAAAGGGATAAGGAAGATTACTCCTCTGGTAAACTGAGAAAAGATCATAATTTGTTTTCGACTCCACTTGTCTATGTAGGGGCCAATACCTAGCTGCAAGATGAGGGAAGGAATGAAGTAAATGAGCCACATGCTTCCAAGAGCTAATTCTGACCCTGTCAATTCGTAGACAATGATGGAATTACAAAAGGTGCCGAGTGTTCCTCCAAGTTCAGAAATGGCACTTCCTGTCCACATAAATAGAAAAGAGGGGTTACGAAAAACGGAAGCTTCTCTTTTCATCATTGTACACCTTCTTTATTTTGAGATGATAATCAATTCCATAGTTTAACTAATAAGTCCTGCTATATTACGCATGAAAAATAAGTGTGCAATTTTCTAACATGTTTACTGAGTAGATTATTTATTTGAATATAATATAACACGCCTGTTGATTATCCATAAGGTGGAAG
>NZ_KE952848.1 GCF_000466385.1 Aneurinibacillus aneurinilyticus ATCC 12856 | reverse complement strand
CTTCCACCTTATGGATAATCAACAGGCGTGTTTTGACACAATTTTCAAAAAACATTCACACTAGACGTTAGCATGCAGGAATTATTCTTATAATTAAAAGGGGGAGTAAGAAAATCTTCTTCAACATATTTAACCTTCGGGTTAGGAGCATATTAATTTTTTAGGTGAAACACATTCGACTTAATAATGAATACCTGATAACAACTCATTACGAACTTTTAACGGCAGTCAATAAAACATGAAAACAGACCAATTCTTCCATAGTGTATAGGAAATAGGCCTGTTTCTTGCAAAAGGTGTTTAACAAATAACATTTCCAAAATGTTGGCGGTACTCCATATGAAGTTAGGTTAGCTTCTCTTTAACTTCCTTTTTTTCTCGTAACAAAAGACCAGCCCGAAATTGCGTCCAATCAAACAAGATGATGCCTGTTAAAATTAAGAGCCCCCCGACGATTTGCCAGAAATCCATCTGTTCACCGACAATGAGAAACGCCAGGAAAACCGTAAGCGGAAGTTCAAAAACACTGATGATAGAGAAACGCGCTGCTCCAATAAATCATCCATCCCCAGGCAACTCCCGAAAGAATGCCTAGCAACGTTCCCATTGCAGATAATTGCTGAAACTCTCCCTGAAAAATCTTCAGTACCAGCAGTTCCCCTACAAATGTGCAAACGAGCCCTAATACTTGCTGGATGCGCAAACTCTTTTTGTCGATAAAATACTCAAGCAACACAACAAAAGCAGGATACATAAAAATAAGCGTCAGCACCAATGAAACGTTCATCAACTTAATAGCCATAAACATGGCGATGACCGTTACTGCTTTACCAGCGCCGGCCAGAAAAAAATCGCTCGTACTTTGCTTTGTTAGACGTGGAAACGCTTCGCCGGTCCACATGACATACAGCAGCAGGAGAACGGCGGCGATCGCAGTTTGATTAAAGACAAGGCTTTTCGGAGTTAAACCGTCCTGATAGGCAAAGACGGTAAACACAGTCGGCAGTGCGAAGCAGAAGGTGGAGAATAAGGAATAGAGATATCCTTTTACCATATCTGTTTACCTGATCTCATAGTTCAACCACACCTGTTTCTGGGCACCCATTTTGTCATAAAGAGCCTGGGCTGTATGATTGTCGTGTGCTGTCTCCCAAATCATGTGAGAATAATTGTTTCCCCTAATATACGACAAACAAGTTTGGAAAAGCTTTTCGCCAATTTTTTGTCCTCGCGTGCTGGGGACGACGAACAAATCGTACAAGAACGCCATTCGCTTGGCCTCGAGTGTATTAAATGTAAAGTAGAGCGTAGCGAAACCAGCTAACCGATGGGCTTCTGTTTCAGCGACGAATTGAATACCAGAGGAAGGTTCATCAATCAGATGTGTCACCAGTTTAGTGAGCGCTTCTTTTCCCGGATCGGGCGATTGATAAAAATCAACAATGTACTGGTGCATCAATTCAAGCAACTGAGGTAGATCTGCTTTTGTAACAGGGCGAATTGTAACGAACTCCATGGTCAAATCCTCCATTCACATGTGTTTTCAAATAAGTTATTATGCAAAAATTATTCCGATTTATGGTAGTGGATTTCACTATAAAACAAGGTTCACTGGAAGCATGTTTATTCCTATTGGCATAATTTATGGAAAAATGAATAAAAGTCAGGATTCAGCTCCTGCCAATAAGAAATTGGGGTAAGTCCGAGATAAGTCCAAAAACCGCCATGCAGGTGTAAAGAAATGTAAAGAGGGCACAAAAGCCCTCCATTAAGCTGTTTTAAACCCTAACCCCAGCCTTCCATCTAAAGGTTCAGGCCGTTCTTCTAAATCAATGACGTAATCACCAAATCGTTTGATATGTTCCATAAGATAAGGACTAAGTACACTTAGGTCGTCCGGGTCTACGTAATGCCCTTCTTTCCTCAATTGACGTATCACCATAGTTATATCCACGACGTTTTGAAAAATAACTGCGTTTGCAACCAGGTCTTCATACTTAATGGCCTTTTCCTGTTGCTCAGGATCGTTATCAGCAATAATGCCAAGTCCGCCAAAAGAAAGCCATTTGGAAAATCCGTTGTAAGCCTCTACTTTGTTAGTGGTAGCAGTAATTGTCCTACGCATATCAATATAAGAAATATATTGGAGTAGGAAAACCGTGCGCACAACACGTCCCAGCTCTCTAAATGCCTGATAGAGCTTGTTTTTTTAACTGTAATTCCCCAACTTTCTCAACAACATAGCAGAAGAGATTTTCCCATGCTTAATGGACAAGACCATCCGTAAAAGATCTTTCCAATGTAATTCAATTAAATCCCAGTCGATCGTATCGCTAAAAAGAGAATCGATGTGCTTATATTTCATGTCAGTAGCTAGGTCGGAAGGAATTTAGGAAGGGTTTTAAACCGATTATAGTCGATGTAATGTTGGTTAGTGCTTCTTATGAAATTCATTGAAAGAATGTATTTGTTCACTGGATAGCCTACTAAATACCAGTTGGAACAGCTCTTGATTGACAGCCCTGCGAATTTGATCGGTTAACTCATCTAGGACACGAAAACTCGGTAACTCACACCTGCTTTTAACGAGCTCTTCGATAGCGATATTAATTAGATCAGGGGGATGATCTTTCACCTTTGCTGCTTCGGTTAAAATATTGATGATGATCGGCCGTGTTTGTTTACCATTTGGTATGACGTTAAAATATTTACGTATTTCTTGTTATTGTTGAAGATCACCAGGAACTTTTAGGAAGGAAAATGATGGTATAATGAAACTCAAAGCTAAGGGGGGTAGAAAATTGTGTTAGAAGTTGTAAATACAACAGTGTTTTCTTTGGAAAACGGTGGAGGTAACCCGTGTCCTGTTGTTTTGAATGCAGATAGTTTAACAACAGATAAAATGCAAAAGATGACAAAGGATTTTGCTCATGAATCAGCCTTCGTTTTAAAATCAACTCGTTCTGATTGTGATATAAAGATTCGTTTCTTTGTTCCATTACATGAGATGGAAATGTGCATCCATGCCACTATAGGAAGCATTACAGTTCTCGTTAACCGAGGTATGATAAAACATTCACCGACTATAGTGGAGACAATGTTAGGGCCTATTAAAGTTGAATGGGAAGTAAAAGGATCGAATTTAGATGTTAATGTGGAGCAATTCTCCCCCGAATTTTTAAATGTAAATCCTACAGTAGAAGAAATATGTAAAGCATTATGTATTGGAATAGATGACATAAATAATTTTCCTATTCAATCTGTTTCTACGTCTCGTTATAAACTAATTATTCCTTTAAAAAGTGTTGGAACTCTTAACAATCTTAAACCTAATTTTGAATACCTTTGGAAATTATGTGATGAGTTTAACACTACTGGGTTTTATCCTTTTGCCATTGAGCAGGAAAGCAAGCAATGTGTCCAGGCACGTCAATTTCCTAAGAGAGCTGGATACAATGAAGATCCGGCAACTGGTGTAGCAGCATCTGCATTAGGGGCATATTTAACCGAAAACAAGGTGTTTTACCCGTTAAAAGATGGTTGGAACAGCTATAAGATTATTCAAGGAATCGCTATGGGACGGCCTAGTATTATTAAATCCGAAACTTTTATACAAGAAAATAAAATTATTAGAACCCGAGTAAAAGGAAACGCAATAGAAAACTCTAGTGTATTTGTTAGAGAGACATCATATTAGCCATTTAAAATGTTAATGGTCTTCAACAAACGGGCGCGATAATGCAATAATATTTAGATTTAAACGACTTTATTGTCATTTTACAGGAGGGCTTATACAGAAAGCTAGAGGTAGAGTTTAAAACAGCTTAATGAGGGCTTCAGTGCTTTATTTATATTTTTTTACATCTGTATGGCGCTTGTTGGACTTATCTCGGATTTACCCCAAATTAATGCAATGCCTTCTCAAAAATGAAAACTTCACAGCAAAAGCGAGAATTTTCCATATTCCTTTTCACCTCATCATTGAGTTGAGAAACGTCCTTGCAACACCCTTGTCATATGCTACTGACTATAACTGCCTTCGTTAGTCGGGGCTTGAACTCTAAAAATGGTACCCATGTCAGGCGCACATACAAAGTAATCTATCATCATATTTATGTCTGAAAATGAATTAATATAAATTTCGTTGTTTTACTATCGGACAGAATAGCTAAACTGTCGTATGGTATGATAAAGGGGATTCTTAAACTTTTCAGTGGTGGTTGAATAATGATAAAAAATCACAAGGATATAATTGATTTAGTACAAAACGACGACATGATGATGAAGATACTTAATATAGTTAAGTTCCTTAAGCTGCCAGATTGTTGGATTTGTGCGGGGATTATTCGTAACAGGATTTGGGATGCTTTGCATCATTTTGAAGAACCAACCATGATAGAAGATGTCGATGTAATTTATTTTGATTCAAATTCTATTGATGAGAAGATAGATAAATCTATTGAAGAAAGATTATACACTATTCATCCGAATATAAACTGGTCAGTCAAAAATCAAGCAAGGATGCACAAACGAAATGGAGACGATCCTTATAAATCCACAGAAGATGCAGTATCTAAATTTCCTGAAACAGCAACAGCAATTGCTGTTCGTTTGAATGAAGAAGATAATGTTGATTTGATAACTCCTTGCGGAATTGAAGACCTTGTAAACTTGATTGTTAGACCAACAAAACACTTTTTACGAAATGCTAATACAAAAGCCAAAGTTTATGAAGACAGACTACAAAAAAAGAAATGGCAGGAAAAATGGGATAAACTCGCTATCATACACATGGACTTCTGATTTTAAGTGCCATGTTTGCTCTTTATACACTCTCATGTATTGGATTTTTAGAAAAGAGATATTTCTCAGCAGACTGGAAAATCTCCGGTTTTTAAACTTTTTTTCTCGATAAATAAAATCAAGTGTGGAAAGCCGTAAGGTTCTCCACACCCTGAAAGCCTAAACAAATAGGCTTTGAAGCAAATTTCATTCTACTTTGTGGTCTATGACAAGAATCCGGTCCCTGACCCTTAAAGGTATATTGATTAAAGTCTATTAAACATAAGTTTATAACAATCCTCTTCTTTAACTTCCCTCCGAAAGAAGTCTCCCACTTC
>NZ_KE952847.1 GCF_000466385.1 Aneurinibacillus aneurinilyticus ATCC 12856 | reverse complement strand
TTCCACCTTATGGATAATCAACAGGCGTGATATGGTATGATAAATAGACATTTTGAGCAGGAAGAAACGTAAAGGGATGAATAAGGAATGAATAAGAAATACACAGGAAAAAAGGGAATCGATGTGCAGTTAAAAATCGGGCAGGAGATTTTGCTGACAATAAAGCGTATTGGTATCAACGGTGAAGGCATCGGCTATTATAAACGCAAAGCTGTATTCGTACCAGGTGCTCTGCCTGAAGAGGTCGTGGAGGTAAAAATCACGAAAGTGCAGCCTACCTTCGCTGAAGGAAGAGTAAAAAAAATAAAGCAGGCATCTGATTTGCGCCAAACACCGTCCTGTCCGGTATACAATGAATGTGGTGGCTGCCAAATGCAGCACATGACCTATGAAGGTCAATTAAAGGCGAAAGAGGACATCGTACGCGGTGCGTTTGAGAAATATACCGATGTGGGAGAACTGCCGCTGCGCCCGATTCTCGGCATGGAGGAGCCGTGGAAGTACCGCAATAAGGCCCAGTTACAAGCCGGAACCCAGGGCGACCGCATCATTACTGGTTTGTATGCGGCGGATAGCCACCAGCTTATCGACATTGGCGATTGTCCGATTCAGCATCCAGAGACGAACAAGATGATCGCGGCGGCACGGGAAGTGCTGGAGATGCTGTCGATTCCAGTATATAACGAGCGCAAGCGAACCGGAGTTATCCGGACGATTATTGCGCGTGTTGGCTTTGAAACCGGCGAGCAGCAGCTTATTCTCGTAACAGCAGAAGAGAAGCTACCGCGTAAAAAAGAAATAATTACTGAGCTGCGTATGCGTCTGCCGAAGCTGACCAGCATCAATCAGAACATTAATAAGCAAAAAACGTCGCTTATTTTTGGCGATAAAACGGAGACTTTATGGGGCAAGGAGACAATTGACGAATCGCTGGGTGATGTGAAATTCTCGCTGTCGCCGCGCGCATTCTTTCAGTTGAACCCGGCCCAGACGCTTAAGCTATACAATTCAGCGAGAGAAGCGGCCGGTTTGACCGGGAAGGAACTCGTTGTGGATGCGTACTGCGGCGTAGGCACGATCTCGCTTTGGCTTGCCCCGGACGCGAAGCGGGTGCGGGGGATTGAAGTGATACCGGAAGCGATTGAAGATGCTAGGCGAAATGCGGAGAAAAGCGGGATTGCGAACGCGGAATTTTATGTCGGCAAGGCGGAGGAGCTATTGCCAAAATGGGTGAAGCAGGGCGATCGACCAGACGTGATCGTGGTAGACCCGCCGCGTGTCGGGTGTGATAAGGCGCTGCTGGATACGGTTCTGAAGGCGAAGCCACAGCGGTTCGTGTATGTGTCGTGTAATCCTTCTACTCTGGCCCGTGATGTGGCGTATTTGCTGAAGGAGTACCGGCTGGAGTGGATGCAGCCGGTGGATATGTTCCCGCATACGTCACATGTGGAGTGTGTTGTCTTGATGTCACGGGTGGAGAAATAAGGCTATTCAAAGCACTGATAAATAAAGGGTTTCCTGACATTGAACTTTGCTCACGGCTACTTTGCCGAGGATGTTAAAGTCGGGAAACCCTCATTTTTATTCTTTGAGGAAACATATCAACTACCCTGAAAACGATAGGGTCGAGTTGATAGATTAGATTTTTTATTGGGGTTGAGGAGACAGTATAGATGTATTATTTAATCTTCTCGTACAGCATCTGTATCGAAAATTCTATCCAGTTCCTCGTTTGATGTTATGCCACGAACTTTATTCCTAATCGTTGTTTTTCCCATATCTAGTCGATAGAAATGTTCACGACCATCTACACCTTTTTTAAGTCGAATGAGCTGAATCCTGCCAAATATATCCCAATGCTTCTCTGCGAATTTTGCTAAACCCACTGCCTTAGGATAATTGTCTTTTCGGCTAGGATCGTGTGGTTCTAAAATATCAAAAACATAACCTTGTGCATCAGATCTAACAATAACTAAATCCGGGAACATAGGAGTGGTGACACCGCTGACTTCGTAAGGGATTTCTAGTGACCACTTTTTGCGGTCAAGATTACGTAACCAGCATACAGCACCATTGTTAAGCTCTTCTGTAACAACTCCGCTTTCCCATGGATTCAGTGATGTTTCAAATGTGCCGTCCTCTAAACAATAAAGATGCTGCTCAAATTTACTGCTATTATCTGGTTTAGAAAAATCAATAGAATCTGGTAACATCCATGGTACAGATATCGGTTGTACAGAAGCATTAGTTAATCTTTCATAGACATTCTTTCGTGCCTCGCTAAGTCTAGCAATGGATCGCTTGTTGTTTTCGTACAGTGTTATGAATTCTTCTTCAGCATAGTCATTAATCCTTTCCATTGCATCAGTATCATGTGTAAGAATGATGATTTCTTTTTTTACATCAATATGGTCTCGGGTACTATGACGAATCCAATATTCCTTGTGTAAACCCTCTCCCAACAACTTTCCAGCTTGCTCAAAATGTCGGGAAATATCAAAATCGGACATGGTCATTGTCTGTGTTTCTTCATCAAAGGAGTAGGCATTGTCTCCGTATTCAAATATCAGTGTACCGAGAGCAAAACCAGTAATTGAAGCCCCTCGAGTGTCAAAGTCTCCACTTTCTTTTATCCGTGAAATCTCACCATCCATTTTTGATAAAACAGCATTTTTAACAGCTTTCTGCGCCCCTAAGTCAATACCATCCATCGTCAGTGCACGTGAAAGCTGTATTAATAATTTAAGTGGTGCCTGCTTTCGAGATGAATCTATCCGATAAGTTATGAGGTTATCCATTGCCTCAAATACATCGGAATAGGCAAGGTTTCGTCCAAGTGTAACAAGCTCTTTACTAGTGCCTGTTTCGGTAGGCATAGCAGCCTCACTGTCACGCAGGGCATTAACTACATTCTTCACTGTTTCTTCATCAAAGTATGGAAGAAATAGGCTGACACTATTAAGCTCAGCATCAGAAGAAATCCGTCTTGCCAAAGGTGTACGTATCATACGTCCTAGCAACTGAGCAATATAAGTATAGTCTTGGGCACTGCGGAATGACATCATCGTTTCAGCTCGCGGGCAGTCCCAACCTGTGGAAAGATTCATTTTGAAAAACACAATCAGCACATTTTCTTCTTCTTGAATTCGGGATGCTTCAATTTGCTGAATTTCAACATCACGTACTTTAAGTGTGCCATGGTCATTAAAAGTATGTACTGCTTCTCCAGGCTGTAATTTGCGTCCCAGCGATTCTTCTAGTAAATCGATGCAAGCCCCCAAATCGGTTTGGGTTGCTATACGATCATTCCCATCATCAACTTGAATAACAAGAATAGGGTTTATCATTTTTTCATCTTCGCGCTCACAGTAAGTCTTCCAATGAGTGCATTTTTTGCGCCAATTATCAATTGCCCCTTTAAACATGGTCATATCAGCATTAAATTGAATATCTGGATAGTGAATAATAATTCTATCTTTCAAAAGACCTGACTCACGAACCTGCTCAGGAGGGACGATGACTTTTTGAACCGTTGAAGTCGTTCCGGCAATTAAGTTATCAAATCTCTGAGGAGTTGCAGTCACACCTATAATTAAAGGCATGACGCAAAGACCGTCATCTTCACTACCCTTAATGAATTTTTGCATGATAGATTGCGCCTTATTTTCTGCTTGCACAGATGTATAAGTTCCCCTATGTGCTTCATCTATCACCACATAAAACTTTTTAGGAATCCGTTTAGCAGTATTAGTAAGGGTTTCCCATATGGAATACTGCCGCTTATCAGATGATGAAGTCAGTAGCTTATCAGAACCGAGTTTTTGTGTATTTAGAAAATAAACGTGACCACCTTCGAAATACTCGGCACTAAAGTTTGAATCAATAGTTACCAAGTCCCTAACAGGGATTTTATCTGATTTGCTTTCAATTTTTAAGCGTGTTTGCTCGTTAAGTTCTGGTGAATCGGAAAGCCAAACAAATACTGAATCTGGATCTCCAATGTTGTCCTCATTACCATAGAGTATTTCTTCAAAAAGAGTCGTCATAATAATAGTTTTTCCCGAACCAGTTGGTGCGGAAAACGAGATTATCTGAGGCTTATTTTCACGCCATACTGCATGAGCATCCTTAATTGCAGAATGCAGTTCACCAAGGGCTGTTTCCTGAAAAGGAAATAATATATCTCTCATTTATGAATCCCTCCTGCTTCCTAACACAAAGTTATCGATATAATCTCGATATAATTGATATGTGTTATTTACTTTTACTCCGGCAGCCATTTCACGGAATGCTTCCTCGGAGTTAGTTACAAAATAGACCATTTGGATACCGTTCTCTTCAGAAAGCTTTTCGGCAAATTCTGCGAACCGTGTTTCATCGACTAAAATAGCAAAGCCATTTTGCGGAAGAATTAACATCTCTGGTTCTTCATTGTAATTTACTTCTGGTCGCTTTCCAATAGCTCCAGATTTGAGCCAAAGTAATGGTAGTATTTCGTGGAACTGTTGGCCCAATGAAACAAGATTTTTATCCAAGAATTCTAGCTTGAAGTATTCAGCATTTGCAGGAAAACCATCGCTCATTGGACGTTTAACTTGTGATGTTACAATAATGGGGCCTAGCAATTCTGAAACACGTGTCTTAATTGACTTGAATATGGCAGTCGATTTTGAGGCTATATAAAAGTCTGATATTTGATCCTGTTCTTCAATGGCAGATAACCACTCATCAACTGCATTTACATCAAAAAGAATTGATGCTGTATGTTTATTTGAAACAATGAATTTACAGTCTTTGGTTACTAATGATTGCGGCAATTGTGACTTTCCTTCCTTATTTCGAAGTAAAGAAACAATTTGCTTTTTTGCAGCTGCTGTTAATTCTGTAGGGTTATCGACAAAACTTAACTGATAGAATGAACGGTCTACTTCATCAGATACAGTCTGAGTAGTAAAGTACTCACCCGTTAAGACAGAGCTATCATCACGTCTTCCAAGGATACTATACTTTGTTCTAGGCCAAGTTATAGCACGACATATTCCATGTTTTTCCCATTCAATATCACCGGGCTTATAGCCATTTTTTTTCAAGGTTTTTGATTCATCATCTGAGACTTCGTTATTAGTTACTAAAATGCAGCGGCGGTTTCCGTTGTCCTCAGCATTAAGTAAATTTACTGCGTGTAATGTGGTACCACTTCCTGCAAAGAAGTCAACAATCAATGCGTCTTTCTTACCCGAAACTGCGAATGTTAGCGCTTCGCGGACTGCATAAAGTGATTTGGGATATGAGAAGCCACCACCAAGTATGGCCTTGATCATATCAGTACCGTGGGCTTCTGCATTACATAACGGATCTGTCCAGACAGTTTTAGGTGGTTCACTTTCCCTACGAAGAATTACTTCTATTCGGTCTCCTCGCCTTTCAACATACATTCGATCCCTAACAGTTTCTACAGTATCTCGTCCATATCTCCATTTCTTTTCTATGCCATTTTTATCAATAGGCCAGACATAAATGGTACCATCGTCATTGTGTTCTACTTGTGCTGATGGATGTAATTCCTTATCAAGTAAATCACCGAAACCGATAATGTTATAATTCGAGTCTAAAATTACGGGATAGAAACATGTTGCGCCTTCATAACGACCTGAGGTACTTCCCCAACGTCTTAGATTATAGACATCGCCACCAGTATGCTGTTTACGGTAAATAATACTATCAGCTGAATATGAAAATATTGCATATTCGTGAGTTACAGAGAATTTTTTACCCTGAGTTCCACCGGGATTATGCTGAATGGTTACGCAAGTATGAGTTAGGTTTGGAAAAATCTCATGAAGAAGAACCCATAGATGCGCATATTCATTATCATCTATTGTAGTAATCAAAACACCATCATCAGCAAGTATTCTTTTTGCAATCTTTAATCGCTTTTGCATCATTGAGAGCCACTTACTGTGTCGCCAGTTGTCACTAGAATCAACATAGTTATTATTGTATTTCCAATCCCGCGCACCGGTGTTGTATGGGGGGTCAATATAAATACAATCAACCTTCTTAGGGTAGAGATATTCCAGTAACTGAAGGGCATGATAATTGTCTGCTTCAATGATTGTATGCCATAAGTTACTATCAGGTGCATTTTTAACTGAATCAATAGGCTGGAGGGTGGGGAAAATTGGCTCGCCAAATTGAGCAACTGAAACTAGCTCCGTGATTGGTATGTTCTCAGTATTACCAGTTGCTTTGTTACGACAAAGGGCAGTATCTCCATCTAATTTCAGCACCGTATATACATTATTAATATGGCCTGTTTTTTGTGCAACAGTAGAGCCACGTTTGATAGAAACCTCATAAAGTGGAGTGCATTCAGGGATATGTTCCTCAAATACAAGTCCAAATTTTTTATTTTTTGAAATGCGGGCAAATTCCTCTTCCAAGCGGCTACGCAAGGAAGTGTCCGGAATTTGGCGCAATAAATCATCAATTGCAGCCATTTCTTTTGATCCTCCTATGTTAATAATCATTCGATTCGTATTTACTCCACGAACGACCAAATAATTCATTTCCGTCCGATAAGCGTAAGATTGCTGTCGATTCTAAAATTTTATGAGCCTTTGTAGTTGTAGAGTCAGCTTTATCAAATGCAATAAAAACCTGACGTCTACTAGCCTGATAACGCTCCAATATGCGTTCCAGATGAACATCCTCGATACGCTTTAAAATATTTGAATCATGGATAAGTGCAGGGATAGGCCGTAATTCAAGTATGCTTAAATCGTACACAACAAGGCTTTTGTATGCTGTTCCCTCACTTGTATTGCTAGGTGTTTCAAAGATGATTCCCTTTTGGGGAGTAATATACAAAAGAGGAGCGGTCTCCTGTCTCTCAGTTACTACGCCATTTATTATTTCCATGCGCAGATTTATGTCATCTTGTATTTCCTCCAACTTTTCTGTTTGTTGCAACAACAGTTGTTCAAGTATTTGTTCCGATTCAGCTCGTGTTTCTTGAAGTTCCTTTTGATGAATTAACTCAGCTGTTTCTTCTTCAAGTTTATCGATGCTTTTAGACACATTAACACACTGGGATAGTACCCTCTCAGACATCTCTTTTGCAAGACCAGATTCTTCGATTTTTCGATTAAGGCGCGTAATCTCTTTGTCATATTCACCGATTAGTGGTTGTAATCGCTCGATTTCCTCATCCATTTCTTCACTTAGAATTTCTCTGATTTTTTTATGAAAATATTCAATCTCTTCAAAAGCCTTTAAATTAGTGTTTGGGAAAAAATGTACCAAGGAATCAAATTCACTTGCGGTGTCGACTTTGTTTTCAGCAATATTGTTCTTTATAGCATTTAGCTGTGATTGGAGGCGATTACGCTTGCGAACAAAGATATTCAACTCTTTTTGGATTGCTGAAATTCGTTCAAACGTTTGAGTGTCAAATCCGAACAATGCTAATTGAGCTTCTTCACTATTTTTCATTAGCTTTTGAAGTCTATTCCTCAACGACTCTATTGTTTTTTGGTTACTTTCAATTTTCTCTATATCCACTTTCTGGCGCTGACGTGACTTAAGTTGTGATGATTTAATTCCGAGTTCTTCCTCCATACTTTTTATAGAAGCAAGAATTCTGTAATGCCCAAATAGCTTTAATAGAAAATCTACAGCTTTTTCATCCTGCTCACGTGGTTTTACCAGCAACGGATACTTTTCAAGTGTATTTTCACGACCATAGATACGGAAAAAACGCTCGGTTATTTCTGAAAATGTAAGGGCAGGAAGCTCAATTTTATATTCCTGAAACAGAAATTTCCGAAAATCTTCTAGCGATAATTTTGTAATGAATCGGCCCTCTTCATCGCTTCGATATACGTTTTTAGGATCATCCGTACTTCTATAGAAATAGTATGGCTGTTCATCAAACTCGAAAGTGAAATAGATGATATGCGAACCCATTTCCTTTTTTATATCATCAGTTAGGGAGTAATAGCTTTCACCGCCGAATACATAATCTATAATCCATAGAAATGTTGATTTTCCGATTGCGTTGCTACCGCCTGCGCTACCTAAAACTGTATTTAGGCCTGAATTAAACCGGATAACTCGATGATCCGGTGCAAATTTATCACACTGAATTTCCTTTAACATAGCGAAGCACCCTCCCTTCCTCAATTAATTCAATTTTACCTAATGCAAACAAGCAATTTAAAGCACTCAGGAAATCAGCCATGTCCTTTTTACGAAAAGTTGTTATTTCAAACAATTCTTTAGGGGACATGTCCTGTTGTGCCAATGCCTCTAAGATATCTGGGAACAGAGCAATAACGCTATTAGTATAGGGAATTACTTTATTTGGTAATCTCATCGAACACCTCACACCTTTGTACGAAGTAGGAGATTATAATCTCACACGCACCTCTATATTTGCGGCCTGTCTTTTCAAACAATGTTTCAACAAGCAGATAGTAAATTTCGCTTTGCGATATATGTGATTCACTTGCATCTTCATACATCCGCCTAACATTTCTAGCAAATTTATCAACGTTTAAACTGTTTTCTCCTGCAAGCCTATATAATGAATCGTTGACCCCTTCATATAACTGCCGAACATCTCCGAGCACCCGGTCTTTCAACCGTTTTTCGGTAATTTTATTTTCTACCTTAACAGGTTCGATTTTTAACTGTGTATCATCGGTTACATCCATTAAATCGACTTCCCGAAGTACTTGTTCAATTTGCTTCTCTATTACATATCGTGAAGTAGCATCTCTTGCCATCATAAGATTTTCCAAGTCACGCTTGTCCGAGAGTAAAGCCAATTTCTCTTCTTCGGAGGCACTTTGCATTTCACGTTCACAATCAACACATAGAACCACTTCATCAGTTTCTGAAAGGCGAACGACCTTAGCGTAGTTAATGTCGTTGCCTTCTTTTTTTATACCTAAAACTCTTCCGCACTTTTGGCATTTGCCCCCTGTTTCTGCAAGCAATACGAGGGAGTGGGCATCAATCGCAATTTCGTAAGCAGTCTTTGGAGTCAAATTACTATATGTATTAATAAGGCTTATGTCTAATCTTTTATCTTCAAAGGACTGTATGTATTCATTTGTTATCTCGCGAACACTACTTTCACAATTTCGATTTTCGACGTTAAGCACTGTATAAAGTAGGATGCCTGCAAGAAAGTCCTCTAATACAAAGGCATTACGCTTTATGATATCTTCCTTTGTCATGCTGTTTACTAATTCAACAACTGTATCAGGCTTGATAGAGTCATCAGATGCAATAATGTCCTTCAAGGCTAAAACGATTAGATTTCTCTTATTACTATCCAACATCTGGAGAATGTTTTGCTTAAAGTAATCTGAGATAGCATGAGGGTCTGCACCAGGAGCGGTATCGGTTACTATAGGGGATAAATTCTTTTTACCTAGTATTAAATCTGAAACGGTACCATCTTCTCCACTAATATCATAGGTAGGCGCAATAGAAAGCAGCATGGTACCACACAATCGTTTTTGTGAAATTCTTTTAGCCTTGCATCTCTTTAAAATTGTTGCAAAAGTACCAAAGCATAACTTTTTCATACATTGCGCCTCCTTCAATAGTTTTATTTCTTCGGAGTATCATCATCGATGTAGTCAACGATATCGCCTATGTTAACTTCAAGAGCTTTACATATTCTTCCTAACACATCCATGCTTACCGGTAAATCTTTCCCCATTTTTGCTAACGTTGTTGAAGTTAAATTTGTTCTTTCCATTAAATCCTTTTTCAACATCTTTTTATCAATTAAAAGTTTCCATAGTTTATTATAACTAAATGCCATTTTTAACGCCCTCCAAGCACTATTGGATGGTTTTTATTAATGCGTATTTACTATTATAGCAATTTACTAAGCGTGTTTCAATCAATAATCTAAAAATACTAAGTATTTCTTTACGAATGCTTAGTTTTTTGTCGTGGTGAAAATGAAAAAGATTTGCGGAGTATCAGCGGAGTATCAGCAGAGTGTCAGCTGAGGATTTCAGATGCCCAAATTAATAAAATTTAAATAGATGGTAAGACAAGCTTACTTTTAGCAAAAAAGAAAAACTCGTTCGCTTACCAGCTATAAAAATATCAAATGCCTGATTTGCAATAAGGGCAAAGGATACATATTGTTACGTTTCAGTCCGTTAAGGATTGTTATGCGTTGCAATAGAAGTACCTTACCTTGTTGCGCTCATTTTCAGGACAAAGGGTCTGTGTACTTCGAGGCACAGACCTATTTTTGTATCCTTTGCCGCCAATGCAGTCCGGCGGAAAGGATGCAAAATGAAAATTAGAATTATGTACGACAACAAACCTACCTATTTGGAGGTACCGGACGAGGACTTTACCTTAATGATTGATGCAGATTATGAGGAGAGGCTATCTTGTGCCGAAGATACGGAAACCGTGACTCGTCGTTCACCACAGGAGATTATGGACGAGCGTTTTAACAGGCCCGAGTACAATAACTGGCGTAAACTGGATCGTCATTCAGCTACTACTACCCCTCCTAAGAAACTTAATGGAAAAAAAGGCTACACAAAAGCCAATGACGATAATGAGGGTAAAAACATAAAGGAAAATACGATTGAGTTATATCCTGACAATTCAGATGAAGTGACTCGGGAGAAACAAGAGGAGTATGAATATCTCTGTGAAATTATCCGCAAGACCCTCAAGGAAAAACAAGCAGAGTTACTGATTGCTATATTCCTGGATGGCGTTTCTGTAACAGAGTATGCAGAGCGGGAGGGTGTTAGTAAAAGTGCAATTTCACACCGTTTAGATATAGCCAAGAAGAATTTCAAAAAAGTTTTTCCAGATTCCTCAACTTTCCCCTCTTGCCACGGCTAATAGGTAGAGGGCAGCACATAAACGCTCTCGGAAAGAGGTGAAGAACATGAAACACAACTTGAAAATCAGTGTTTCAAAAACTCCACAGTCTGGCGGGATTGTTTCCTGTCGTAATGTCACTATAAGGGAGCGTTTCCTTCGTTTCTTACTTGGTGATAAACAGAAACTGACTATTCTTGTTCCGGGTGACACCGTACAGGAACTCGCCATCAGTGAGATTAAGGAGGGAGGATTAAACCATGAGCAAAATCAAACTACTTCTTGATGTGGTTTCTGATATGCGCTCTTTGGCAGACAGCATACAAGCGGTTGCCGATGTAATGGCGGGCAATGAACCTGTCGAAGCAAAAGAACCGACTACACCTGTAAAAGAACCTGCGCCAAAGAAAAAGGAGATCACTCTGGAGGAAGTAAGAGCAAAACTCGCTGAAAAGAGTCAAGCCGGTCTTACTTCTCAAGTGAGAGAAATCATCAAAAAATACGGTGGCTCTAAATTAAGCGAAGTTGACCCAAAACATTATGCAGATATGTTGAAAGATGCGGAGGTACTAGGGAATGAGTGATCACGCAGTACTTTCCGCATCAGGGTCCCATAGGTGGTTGAATTGCCTACCATCTGCAAGATTGGAACTAGAATTTGAAAATAGCGAATCCAATGCAGCCGCTGAAGGTACCGCCGCCCATGCTCTCTGTGAACATAAACTTAAAAAAGCACTTCACATGAGGAGTAAGCGTCCTGTCTCGGCTTATAACACCGATGAGATGGAAGAACACAGCGATGCCTATGTGGAATTTGTAATGGAGCAGCTTGAACTGGCGAAACAAAGCTGTACGGACCCGTTAATACTTATTGAACAACGTCTTGATTTTTCCTGCTATGTACCACAGGGGTTCGGAACTGGTGACTGCATCATCATTGGTGACAAAAATCTTCACATAATTGATTTTAAGTACGGCATGGGTGTGTTGGTAGATGCGGTGGATAATCCGCAGATGAAATTGTATGCCCTTGGAGCTTTGGAAATCTACGATAGCCTGTATGACATTGAGGAGGTTTCTATGACCATCTTCCAACCCCGCAGGGAAAATGTCAGCACATGGACAATCCCGGTAAAGGAATTAAAAGACTGGGCAGAAAATGAACTGAAACCAAAGGCGAAGAAGGCATATGAAGGCGAAGGTGACTACCTTCCAGGTGAATGGTGTACATTCTGTCGTGCGGCTGTTAAATGCCGTGCAAGGGCTGAAGAAAAGCTGAAATTAGCACAGATGGAGTTTAGACTGCCACCCCTACTTACGGACTCTGAAATTGAGGAAGTTCTCTCTAAATTGTCCGACCTTTCAAAGTGGGCAAATGAAATCATTGCTTATGCTACGGATGCTGCCGTTAATCACGGGAAAGAGTGGCACGGTTTTAAGGTAGTCGAGGGTAGGTCTATCCGTAAATATAAGGACGAAGAGGCTGTGGCTGAAGCAGCCAAGGCAAACGGCTATAAGGATATTTACCGCCATAGCCTTATTACCCTTACGGAAATGCAGAAGCTGATGGGCAAAAAGAAATTTGAGCAAATTCTCGGTGGTCTCATACATAAACCACCGGGCAAGCCAACGCTGGTTCCAAATTCGGATAAGCGGCCAGCTATGAATATATCAAACGTAAAAAACGAATTTAACGAAATAACGGAGGAATTGGAATATGAATAATCAAAACAGAACTAAGGTTGTTACAAGCGTCAACACACGTCTTAGCTACTTTCACGGCTGGGAGCCCGTATCCATCAATGGCGGAGCGGAAAAGTACAGCGTATCCGTATTGATTCCCAAAACAGATAAGGAAACCATCAATGCTATCAATGCAGCAGTAGATGCAGCCATTGAAGAGGGCCTTGCAAAGTTTGGTGGTAAAAAGCCGAATAAGGCTGCTATCAAACTGCCACTTCGAGACGGTGACGTAGAACGTGATGACGAGGCTTACAAAGGACATTACTTTGTAAATGCCAACAGCAAGACTCCACCTCAAATAGTAGATAAAGCAGTCAGACCTATCTTGGATCGCAACGAGGTTTACAGTGGTTGTTATGCAAGAGTATCCCTGAATTTCTATGCTTTTAACTCTAATGGCAATAAGGGTGTTGCATGTGGTCTTGGCAACATTCAGAAGATTAGAGATGGAGAGCCTTTAGGCGGAAGAACCAATGCAGCTGATGACTTCACAACTATTGAAGATGATGATTTTCTAGCATAAAGAATAAATACAGACGAGGTGGTGGAGGTTGTTCTTCTGCCACCTCGTTTGCATTGGAAAGGGCGGTAATACATGAATTCTATTTCTATTGATATTGAAACATTTAGTAGTGCCAATCTTCAAAAGTCTGGAGTTTACCGTTATGCCGAGAGCGATGATTTTGAAATTCTACTATTTGGCTATTCGGTGGACGGTGGCAAAGTACAAGTTGTTGACCTTGCCAGTGGGGAGGAAATCCCAGGTGAAATTATAAACGCACTTATGGATGATTCCGTTACCAAGTGGGCTTTCAATGCAATGTTTGAGCGTGTGTGTCTATCAAAATGGCTTAACCTTACTGAATATCTTGGCCCCTCGTCCTGGAAATGTTCCATGATATGGTCGGCATATATGGGATTACCTCTTTCTTTGGAGGGAGTCGGTTCAGTTCTAGGTTTGGAGAAACAAAAGCTAACAGAGGGCAAAGACCTTATTAAATATTTCTGTACACCTTGCTCCCCTACTAAATCAAATGGCGGTCGAGTTCGCAATCTGCCAGAACATGATGCGGATAAATGGGAGCGATTTAAAGCCTATAATCTACGTGATGTGGAAGCCGAGATGTCAATACAGCAGAGATTATCTAAGTTTCCGATGCCTGAGGAGATCTGGGAAGAATATCATCACGACCAAGAAATCAATGATCGTGGCATTGCCATTGACATGACTTTCGTAAAACAGGCTGTCGAAATGGATGAACATTCCCGTGAAAAACTAATGGCTACAATGCAGGATATAACCAATTTAGAGAATCCAAACTCTGTACAACAAATGAAAGACTGGCTTACCGATAATGGGTTAGAAACAGAGTCCCTTGGTAAAAAAGCTGTTGCTGAGATGCTAAAGACAGCACCTGAACCACTAGGCACTGTTTTGGAACTCCGTCAGCAACTTGCGAAATCATCGGTGAAAAAATACACAGCAATGGAGAATGCGGTATGTAGTGACGGTCGTGCAAGAGGAATGTTTCAGTTTTACGGAGCCAACAGAACCGGCAGATTCTCTGGCAGGCTGATTCAACTGCAAAATCTCCCCCAAAACCATATGCTCGATTTAGAACAGGCCCGTGCTTTAGTTCGAAGCGGAAATTTTGACGCTCTTACTTTACTTTATGATTCAATCCCAGAAGTACTGTCGGAACTTATCCGTACTGCTTTTATACCCCGTGATGGTATGAAGTTCATTGTGGCAGATTTTTCAGCGATTGAGGCTCGCGTCATTGCCTGGCTTGCAGGCGAAAAATGGAGAACAGAGGTATTCCAAAAGGGTGGTGACATCTACTGTGCCAGTGCTTCTCAGATGTTTAATGTACCTGTTGAAAAGCATGGTGTGAATGGTCATCTTCGTCAGAAAGGAAAAATTGCTGAACTTGCCCTCGGTTACGGTGGATCTATTGGAGCATTAAAATCAATGGGTGCTTTGGAGATGGGAATTGAAGAAGAGGAGCTTCAGCCTCTTGTAACGGCTTGGAGGCAGTCCAATCCCAATATTACAAAACTGTGGTGGGATGTTGACCGAGCAGTAAAAACTTGTGTTAAACAAAAAACTCCTACAGAGACACACGGCATTAAATTTATCTATCAAAGTGGAATGCTCTTTATTGTCCTCCCTTCTGGCAGACGGCTTGCCTATGTGAAACCTCGTATGGGAGAGAATATGTTCGGCGGTGAGTCGGTTAATTATGAAGGTGTCGGTGGGACGAAAAAATGGGAAAGAATCGAAAGCTACGGTCCCAAATTTGTAGAGAATATCGTTCAGGCAATTAGTCGTGACATTTTGTGTCATGCCATGCAGACATTAAAGAATTGTTCCATTGTGGCTCATGTACACGATGAAATTATCATCGAGGCAGATATGGGGATGCCACTTTCCGCTATCTGTGAGCAGATGGCCAGGACACCAACATGGGCAAATGGCCTGTTACTTAGTGCTGATGGCTATGAGTGTCAGTTTTATCAAAAAGACTAAATTAATTGGTATTCGGATTATCGTGTGGAAAAAGGTTAAAAGATTTTCAACTTTTAAATAATAAAAACAGGATAGCACTTATTTTATGATTAGTATGTGCTGTCTTGTTTGTTACATAAATGAGCCCGACTGCAGAGGTTTAAAGAGAATACAGTTCCATTATTTTTTCTAAGGGTAATTTATTCGGATTACACATATCAACAAAATATGGAAACTGCCATTTCTGAGTTTTCATCGCTTGTTTACTACTCGGACTATCCCAGCTAGGGTAAACTCTTATTGCCATTCTCCCCTTTGTTGAAGTAGACCTAAGAATGTTCTGTTTTAAAAGAATTTCTTTTGGAAAAATAAATTGCCCAAACTCATTTTCATTTTTAAAGGTAGTTATAACTAATAAATCTGGGGCTTCCTCATATGAGTAAGGTTGATTTTTATTATTTTCGTCTTTTTCCCATAATGCAACAAACTGCCCTACTTTGGTAGGAGTTATCTTCGCAACTCTGAATCGAACTGTTTTAGAAGATAATTGAAATGTACCAGCACCATACTTAGAATTTTGCTTTTCTTCTTGAACCGACTTTACAGTTAAGTGATTCGACTCATAAATCATTTTATTTACATAAGCTAATGCGGTAAAAAAATTATTCATTTCTTCACTCCTACCTCTCTACAATATGACCCATTTGTTGAAGTAAAAAACTGCTAAATCAATCTTTAAATCCATTTTAACATACACAAATTCCGCACGATAATCCGAATGCAAAATTAATTTTTCAAAATCCTCAACTTTCATTACCTCCTGTGGCTATTAGGTAGAGGGGTTTCCTCTCTGACTATATTGCAGGAGGTAATTCGTATGGACGAATTAGTAAAAATCAACTATGAAAATCAACGAGCAACCGTACTCGGTCGTGATTTACACGAAGCCTTGGAAGTAAAAACCGCTTATAAAGATTGGTTTCCAAGAATGTGTGAGTACGGATTTGAGGAAGGGTCAGACTTTAGCTCATTTTTGAGCGAAAGTACTGGAGGCAGACCAAGCATAGACCATCAGTTAACAATTGACATGGCAAAAGAACTATGCATGATACAACGTACTCCAAAAGGGAAAGAGTGTCGTCAATACTTTCTTGAAATAGAAAGAAGATGGAACTCTCCAGAGGCAATCATGGCAAGGGCACTTCAGATTGCCAATCAACAGCTAACTCAAGTAAGGAAACAAAATAAAGTGCTTGAAGGTACGGTTGCTGTTCAGAATCAGCAAATTACAGAAATGAAACCGAAAGTCTCTTATTACGATGTGGTTTTAAATTGCAAAGACCTCATTTCCACATCAGCAATTGCCAAAGATTACGGCAAGTCAGCTATTTGGATGAACCGCTATCTTAATAAAAAGGGCATCCAGTTTAAACAAGGTGGTATCTGGCTTTTATATCAGAAGTATGCGGAAAAAGGCTACACCAGTACTAAGACACATAGCTACCTTGGCAGTAACGGTGAACAGCATACAAAGGTCCATACATATTGGACTCAAAAAGGCAGACTCTTCATTTACGAACTCATGAAGGCGGACGGTATTTTGCCTCAGATAGAAATGGAGGGTGTGTAATGGGGATCAACAAATTTAACCATGAAGGATACCATGACCCAACTCCCCATGAAGCACTGACCAACATAATGAGAAAGGAAAAGGCAGAGAAAAAATCTGCCTTTAAGCCACTTGTATATATCTGTTCTCCCTATTCCGGTGATGTAGAAGGAAACATTAAAAAGGCTCGTAACTTTTGTAGATTTGCCTTGGAAAGTAATTGTATCCCAATTGCTCCCCATCTTATGTTTCCGCAGTTTATGGATGATGAAAACCCAGAGGAACGTGAGCTTGCCATATTTATGGACATCGTGCTTATGGGCAAATGCTCCGAGGTGTGGGTGCTGGGCAATACCATCTCAAGCGGTATGGCAAGGGAGATTGAAGTAGCCAAGAAACGCAGACAAACGGTCAGATATTTTAGTCCGGAGCATGAGGAGGTTGAAAGCTTATGAAAATTGCAGTGGGTAATAGCCGGATGGATAGGAAATGGAAAAACAAAGATATTTCATGGGAGGATTTTTGCTCCCGTGTAAAGACGACGCAACGGACCACAGAAACAGTACAAGAATATCGGAAACTTAAAAAAGGGCAGCAAGATGATATCAAGGATGTGGGCGGCTTTGTTGGAGGGCACTTAAAAGAAGGAAGGCGAAAGAAGGGCAATGTTTTGTGCCGTTCTTTGCTTACCCTCGATATGGATTATGGTAGGCCGGATATTTGGGAGCAAATTAGCATGCTTTTCGATTTCAAATGTTGCGTTTACTCCACTCATAAGCACACACCAGAAAATCCTAGACTCAGACTTATCGTTCCCCTTGCTCGTGAGATCAGCGAAGAAGAATATGCAGCTGTTGGACGTATGGTGGCAAAAGAAATTGGTATTGATCTTTTCGATGATACGACATATGAAGCCCATCGCCTTATGTATTGGCCATCCACTTCCTCTAATGGTCAATTTGTCTACGAAGAGCAGGATGGAGCATTACTTGACCCGGATATTTATCTTGCAAAATATGAAAACTGGCGAGATACATCAACTTGGCCAATATCAAGCAGGCAGTCTGAAGTTATTAATCGCAGTCTTAAAGAACAAGCCGATCCGTTTTTAAAGGAAGGTGTGGTAGGAACATTCTGTCGTGCCTACTCTGTTCGTGAAGCAATTGATAAATTTTTAGGTGCAGTTTATGAACCATCTGCTATGGGAGGGCGCTATGACTATATTCCAGCTGACAGTAGTGCGGGTGTAATTATCTATGATGATAAATTCGCATACAGCCACCATGCCACCGACCCAGCAAGCGGCCTGCTCCTCAATGCTTTTGACCTTGTTCGTATTCATAAATTCGGCTCTTTAGATGATAGAGCTTCCACTACTACGGCTCCTGGCAGGATGCCGTCTTTTGTGGCAATGTGCGAGTTTGCCATAAAAGATGAAGCGGTAAAAGCTGAATTTGCTAAGGAAAGACAGGCTCAGGCTGAAGAGGAGTTTAGTGAAGAGGATTGGCAGACAGGTTTGGAACTAGATAAGCAAGGCCGGATAAAAGACACTTTAGACAACATCGTCCTGGTTATTAGGCATGATGAGGATTTACAGCATATCGCTTTCAACTGCCACCGTGATGGTATCGATGCTAAAGGTGGTCTGCCTTGGGAACAGATTAAGGCTGGTTGGAATGATTCGGACAATGCCCTTCTTAAGGTGTACTTAAGCAGCAAATACGGAGTCTATTCTCCTACCAAGACCAAGGATGCTGTGTTAGCGGTAGCGGCTGAACGAGCCTACCACCCTGTTAAGGAGTATCTGGATTCACTACCAAAATGGGATGGCATTAGGCGTGTTGAAAACCTGCTTATTGATTATTTCGGTGCAACGGATAATTCCTATACAAAAGCAGTCATTCGCAAAACCATGGTTGCGGCGGTAGCCCGTATTTATAGACCGGGTACAAAGTTTGACAGCGTCCTTATCCTAAACGGTCCCCAAGGCATCGGTAAGTCAACCTTCTTTGCGAAACTTGCTGGAGATTGGTTTTCAGACAGTTTGACCATTACAGATATGAAGGACAAAGTCGGTCCTGAAAAATTGCAGGGATATTGGATGCTGGAACTGGGTGAGCTTGCAGGGATGCGTAAGACCGATGTGGAGGTTGTGAAGTCTTTTATATCAAGGTCTGATGATAAGTACCGTGCCAGTTATGGTGTCAACGTGGAAAGTCATCCCCGTCAGTGTGTAATTGTAGGTTCTACCAATGCAGAAAGTGGATTTCTTCGTGATATTACGGGTAACCGTAGATTCTGGCCAGTCCGCATTAGCGGTAACAGCAAAAAGAAAGCTTGGCAGATGACCAAAGAGGAAGTACAGCAGATTTGGGCAGAGGCATTGATGCTTTATGAGAAGGGCGAAAAACTCTACCTTGAAGGTGATGATGTATCCATGGCAACCAGTGAGCAGGCAGATGCCATGGAAACAGATGAACGAGAAGGACTGGTTCGTACCTACCTAGATACACTTTTACCGGATGATTGGGACGCTATGTCTTTGTACGAGCGTAGAAATTTCCTCGGCGGTAGCGAATTTGGCGGCGGCACCCGTGTTGGAACAGTAAAAAGAACCCTTGTCTGCAATATGGAGATTTGGTGTGAGTGTTTTGGTAAAGAGGCATCAATGCTAAAGCCTTCAGATTCCTATGCTATCGGTGCCATTATGAGAAAGATCAGTGAGTGGAACAAGTACACTGGGAACAAGAATGGTGTTGTAACGTTTCCTGTCTACGGAAAGCAACGAGCTTATTCCCGAGTCGAGGAACAACGCTAAGTTGTACCTTACCTTGTTCCCATACTGGTTCTTTCCCTAAAGTTAGTAATGATAAGGAAAATCAACGGTTCGGAACAAGTGGAACAAGAAGTATCCTATTTATTTATAAATAGTAAAAAGAAGTAATAGTAGCCTGTGCATACACGTATACACGCGCGTATAGGAAAATTGGGTCAAAGTTGTTTTCTTGTTCTGAGCCTTTTTATATGGGAGGTATTTATGCTTGAAAAATATATAGAAAAGAAACTGGTGGCTGAGGTAAAAAAGATGGGGGGCATTGCGGCGAAGTTTGTTAGCCCAGGTTTAGATGGGATGCCAGACCGCCTATTGCTTTTACCATATGGGAAGATGGCATTTGTGGAATTAAAGGCTCCCGGAAAGAAACCTCGCCTGTTACAGATTAGAAGAATAAAGCAATTACAGAAGTTAGGCTTTACTTGCTATGTAATTGATGATGTTAAGCAGATTGGAGGGATACTGGGTGAAATACAATCCTCATAAATATCAGACCTATGCAACCAATTTCATTTTAGAGCATCCCATTGCTGCGGTGTTTTTAGAAATGGGTCTTGGCAAAAGCGTCATTACTCTAACGGCTATATTTGATTTATGTCTTGATCGTTTTGAAGTTGGAAAGGTTCTGGTCATTGCCCCACTTCGAGTAGCAAGGGATACTTGGCCAGCTGAGATAAATAAGTGGGAGCATTTAAAAGGACTGGAGTTTTCGGTAGCCATCGGCACAGAACAGGAGCGATTGGCGGCTCTTAGAAAACCTGCAAGTGTCTATCTTATAAATAGAGAAAATGTGGACTGGTTGGTAAACAAAAGTGGCATCCCTTTTGACTATGACATGGTGGTAATCGATGAGCTATCATCCTTTAAATCCTATGGTGCAAAAAGATTTAAAAGTTTACTAAAAGTCAGACCAAGGGCAAAACGGATTGTGGGTCTTACGGGTACACCTTCCAGTAATGGGTTAATGGATTTGTGGGCAGAGTTTCGTATTCTCGACATGGGTAAAAGACTCGGCAGGTACATAACTCACTACCGCAATTCCTTTTTTACACCGGATAAACGTAATCAGCAAATCGTATTTTCATATAAACCGTTGCCAGGTGCTGAAGATGCCATCTATCGGCTCATTTCGGATATCACCATTTCCATGAAATCAGTCGATTTTCTGAAGATGCCAAAATGCATGATCAATGAAGTGCCTGTGTATCTAAATGAAAAAGAACAATCCGTATATGATCACTTTCGTGAAGAGATGGTTCTTGAATTTGCTGATGAAGAAATAGATGCCATGAATGCAGCCGTCCTTTCAGGGAAACTCCTGCAAATGGCAAACGGTGCTATCTATGATGATGATAAAAACCCCCATATTATCCACGACCGCAAGCTAGATGCTCTTGAGGATTTAATTGAAGGTGCTAACGGAAAACCTGTGCTTATTGCCTATTGGTATAATCACGATTTAGAGCGTATTAAGGCAAAATTCAATGTCAGAGAAATTAAGACTTCCAAGGATATCAAGGATTGGAACAACGGCGATATTTCTGTAGCGGTTATCCATCCTGCATCTGCGGGACACGGCCTTAACTTACAAAGTGGTGGTTCAACGCTTATCTGGTTTGGACTTACTTGGAGTCTGGAACTCTATCAGCAAACAAATGCGAGACTTTGGAGACAAGGTCAAAATGAGACAGTGGTTATTCATCACATTATTACTAAAGGTACGATTGATGAAGATGTGATGAGGGCTTTGAAACGAAAGGAAAAGACACAATCCGATCTTATCAATGCAGTCAAAGCAAATCTTGGGAAAGCGAGGGAAGTTGTATGATGGACGCTTTTGAAAAGCTGGCGAATGCCATTATTCTACAGGCGGTCAAGGATTATCGTTTTGCACTGAAAAGATTAGCAAAACACCCTCGCAATGATTCTGCTTTATATACGAAACGTGAGGTTGAGTGCTTCTTTCATTCTGGATTGTTCAATATCCTCACCTCTCTAAACCCTGACATGTTAATTCAACAGTTACAAGAGGAGGTGGTGCGATGATGACAGCTAAGGAATTCTTAAAACAGGCTTATCGTCTGAATGAATTGATTAATTCCGACCTTGAAGAGCTACAAAACTTAAGAGATCTATCAAGAAGTGTTTCATCTCCTGTGCTTGAGGAAAAAGTTAGTCGAACCAAGAGTACTGACCCGCCCTTTGAAAAATATGTGATTAGAATAGTAGATTTGGAGCAACAGATACAACAAGAGGTTGAACAATTAGTAAAGCTGAAATCGGATATTCGTGAAGCAATTAACCAGATGGAAAACGTGGATGAGAAGCTGATTCTTCGCTACCGATACATTAACTTTCTTAACTGGGAAGAAATCTGTGTCAACCTTAATGTTTCTATGAGAACTGTGCATAGACTCCATTCATCCGCTTTGCAACATTTAAAGGTTCCAAAATAAAAAGTTGGCATACTTTGGCACACATTGGCACAGGTTGACACTGTTTGTCCGTAGTGAAAGTTATATAATAGTAGTATGGAATATTAATAAACAGAAGCCTTCACGGGAGCATTTCTCCTGCGAGGGCTTTTTCTATGGGCAAAAGGAGGTGCAGTATGCCAAAGAAACCTAAGCGACCATGCTCTTACCCTGGTTGCCCAGAGCTGACTGACAGTCGCTTTTGTGAAGAACATAGCAAGAAGGAAGCTACACGGTATGAAAAGTATGACCGCGATCCAGCAACCCGTAAGCGTTATGGTCGTGCTTGGAAAAGAATACGTGACCGTTACATTGCAGCTCATCCTCTTTGCGAGGAATGCAAAAGACAAGGAAAGCTGACCCCGGCAACTGAAGTGCATCACATTCTTCCACTTGCAAGAGGTGGGACACACGATAGAAGTAATCTGATGGCTCTTTGTACTCCTTGCCACTCTGCAATCACAGCAAGAGATGGAGACCGTTGGGGAATCCGGTAGGGGGAGTCAAATCTCTACAGCTTTTTCTTTGTGTAACGGGCGTGGGGTAACGCGTGAAAATTCGCGGTTTCAAACGGGGTAATAGGTCCATCGATGAAAAGAGGTGAGTGAATGGCCAAAGACGGAACAAACCGAGGCGGCGCCCGTATAGGCTCCGGTCAAAAGAAAAAACCACTTGCTGACAAAATTGCAGAGGGAAATCCCGGTAAAAGAAAGCTTGAGGTCGTCGAGTTCAAGAATACTGCTGACCTGAAGGGGCAGGAAATGCCAAAGCCAAGGGCCATGCTCTCCGCAGTGCAAAAGGATGGGAAAACCTTAGAAGCGAGTGAAATCTATGAAATTACATGGAAATGGCTTGAGGAGCGAGAATGTGCCCATTTGGTACTTCCACAGCTTCTAGAACGGTATGCCATGAGTGCGGCCAGATGGATACAGTGTGAGGAAGCGGTAACCGAGTTTGGTTTTCTAGCAAAGCATCCAACTACCGGCAATGCAATTCAAAGTCCTTATGTAGCGATGAGCCAGAGCTTTATGAGTCAGACAAACAGGCTATGGATGGAGATATATCAAATCGTTAGGGAGAACTGTGCTACAGAGTACTCTGGTTTAAACCCACAGGACGATGTGATGGAGCGATTGCTATCTGCCCGCAGAGGAAAATAAAGATGAGGAGATACGGTGTAATGAGTAAGAGATATTTAACAGCAGAAAGTGTATGTGCTGGACATCCTGATAAACTATGCGACATCATAGCAGATAGCATTTTGGAAGCTTGCCTACGTAAAGATAGGGCATCAAGGGTGGCTTGCGAGATTATAGCGACTAAAGGAAAAATTATCGTGGCGGGCGAGATCTCCTGCAGCGGGAAAATCGACATCCGATACATTGTTAGAAATGTCCTAAAAGAGATTGGATACAACCCTCTAAAATTTTTGATTTATGTATATATACATAGTCAAAGTGTAGATATTGCGGCTGGTGTGAATACCGCACTGGAAGTACGAAATGGAATAAACGAACAGTACGGTTCCATAGGTGCTGGAGACCAGGGGACTATGTATGGCTATGCTACAAAGGAAACAAGGGAAATGCTCCCCCTCCCTCTTGTACTATCCCACAGAATAGTAAAAAGACTGGATGATTGTCGCAAAGGAAAGCTGATAAAAGGGATTCTTCCCGATGGTAAAGCACAAGTAACGGTAGAATATGAAGCTGACACTCCAGTAAGAATAAAGACGATTGTGATATCGGTACAGCACGATAAGAATAAAACACAGGAAGAACTTAAGGCAGATATCCTTAACAATGTCTTATGGCAGTGCTTTGAAGACTTCCCTTTTGATGATGAAACAGAAATTCTCATCAATCCATCAGGTCAGTTCGTACTTGGTGGACCCGCTGCCGATACGGGTTTGACTGGAAGAAAAATCATGGTCGATACCTATGGAGGGCTTGCATCTCATGGAGGTGGTGCTCTTTGTGGTAAAGACCCAACAAAAGTTGACCGAAGCGGTGCTTACATGGCTCGGTATATTGCCAAGCATATCGTTTGGTGTGGCTATGCCAAGAAATGTGAAGTGAGTATTTCCTATGCCATTGGTAAGGCAAACCCAGTAGCCTTTACTGTAAATACCCTTGGTACTGGCACTATTTCTGATGAAATATTAACTCTTGCTGCCCAGGAAACTTTCAACTTAAGACCTGCGGCCATCATTGAAAAACTGCGTCTTAGAAATGTGATTTACTCTGACACCGCGGCTTATGGTCACTTTAACAGTTGTCTGTTCCCGTGGGAGGATGTAAATAAATACAGTGAATTTAGAAAGGCGGTGGAAAAGTATGTTGATAGAGAAGATTAAAACTAAACAACTCATCCCCGCTGAATATAACCCAAGGAAAGATTTAAAACCGAGTGATTCGGAATATGAGAAACTTAAACGCTCCCTTGAGGAGTTTGGTTATGTAGAACCCGTTATATGGAATAAGACTACAGGCAGAGTTATCGGAGGTCATCAGCGTTTAAAAGTCCTGCTTAGTATGGGTATAGATGAGATAGAATGCGTAGTAGTTGAAATGGATGAGCAAAAGGAGAAGGCGCTGAACATTGCACTAAATAAAATTAGTGGTGATTGGGATAAAGACAAATTAGCACTTCTCATCACGGACCTAAATGCTTCAGACTTTGATGTGTCTTTGACAGGTTTTGACCCGGGAGAGTTGGACGATCTTTTCAAGGATTCCCTTAAGGATAATATAAAAGAAGATGATTTTGATGTAGACAGCGAGCTGAAAAAGCCCGCTGTTTCGCATTTAGGGGATGTTTGGCTACTTGGACAGCATCGATTAGTCTGTGGAGACAGTACAAAGAAAGACACCTTTGATGTCTTGATGGATGGGAAAGCTGCCAATCTGGTAGTTACGGACCCTCCATATAACGTCAACTATGAAGGCACTGCTGGAAAAATCAAAAATGACAATATGGCTAATGAAGCGTTCTATGATTTTCTGCTTGCGGCATTTCAAAACACCGAAGCAGCGATGGCAAAGGACGCATCTATTTATGTATTTCATGCTGATACGGAAGGACTCAATTTTAGAAGAGCATTCTCCGATGCAGGATTTTATCTTTCCGGTACTTGTATATGGAAAAAGCAGTCCCTTGTTCTCGGTCGCTCCCCATATCAGTGGCAGCATGAACCAGTACTCTTTGGATGGAAAAAGAAAGGCAAGCATCTCTGGTATTCAGACCGCAAGCAGACCACCATCTGGGAGTTTGAGAAACCAAAGAAAAATGGCGACCATCCAACCATGAAACCAGTGGCACTTGTGGCATACCCCATTATGAACTCAAGCCTTAGTAACTGCATCGTGCTTGATCCCTTTGGTGGTTCAGGAAGTACACTGATTGCTTGTGAGCAGACCGATAGAATTTGCTACACCATTGAACTGGATGAAAAGTACTGTGATGTCATTGTGGAAAGGTATATTGAGCAAGTCGGAAACTCGGATGGTGTGTTTCTTTTAAGAGATGGTTCGAAATTTAGATATGGTGACCTGCCAAATGTTGATTTATCTACACAAAATACCGCCGATTAATAGAACAGTATTTTCTACAGAAAGATGCTCTAAATGACTTGATAATAACAGCTTTTAGAGTGATATATGTACGTACCGAAAATAGAAAGGCGGTATGAAAATGAAGATTAACTATAATGTTACAGGACCAAAAAGAAAAGCACTGGTTAACGCGATCAGCCAAGAACTGAATGTTCCTGTTAAATACCTCGGTGCACCTACATTTGCATATGAGGTGGCAGACTACAATGTTAACAAAAACGGAGTTCTAAGTGGACCAGATAATAAGGAACTGGTTGATGATCTATTGGGTCTCCACGACTTTAAAGCAATTTCGGAAGAATTTGACACAACACCTCCTAAGGCAGAAACCAATAAAGCGGAAGAATCTATCAATCTGATAATTCAAATGCCACGGGCGGATTTTACCGATACGGCACTCGAGAACCTAAAAGGACTGGTAGAGAGCAAAGCAACTCTAATAAAGAAAGCAATTGATACGGATTCCATTCCCATCATTGTATATGAGGAATTTGTAGCATTCCCTTGGTTTCAAGGTGAGTGCTCCTCAGAGGAGGTTAAGGCATACACCCATTTTGTCACGGCACTTTGCGAAATGGCGAAAAAACAGACCCGTGTCAACTCCACCGAGAAATCAGTAGAGAATGAAAAATATGCTTTCCGTTGCTTCCTGCTAAGGCTTGGTTTTATCGGACCAGAATATAAGATGGAACGAAAGATTCTCCTTTCCAAGCTTTCAGGTAGCTCCGCTTTCAAAAGCGGAACGGCCAAGCAGGAGGTGAGTGAACAATGAATATCATTCACCCAGAAATGCTAACGCAACTTAGAAGCTATTACACTCCAGGAACACGTGTGATGCTACTTAAAATGAACGACCCTTATACTAAACTTCAGCCTGGATCTAAAGGTACGGTTACTAGTGTTGATGACATAGGAACGATTCATGTCAGTTGGGATTCGGGTGGTTCCCTTGGAGTAGCCTTTGGTGAGGATTTATGCAAGAGAATCGAAGAGTAAACATGAATCGGAGGAGGTAATAAATGAATGAGATAATCAAAGAACAAATCCTTTCCATCCGAGAAAGTGGAGTCACAAATATGTTTGATGCAAACCGAGTCCAGTATGAAGCAAATGAACGAGGGTTTTATGAATTGGTAGTCTATTTAATAGACCATAAAACGGAATATGCTCATTTCATACTGACGGGGGAAGTGGATGAAAATAAGTAAATAAAATTAAACTAGGATAAGAAGTAGGGCTTCATCTATAGGATTGAGGCTCTTTTCTTTTGTCCTTTTTCATAAAGGGGCGGTGTTTATGCGGAAACTGAAGAAATATAAGCCGACCGCCTTTATAGCTGATGGTTCATATTACGATGAGGATGCTGCTGATTACGCTGTAGCTTTTATCGAAGCACTCTCCCATACGAAAGGTTTATGGGCAGGTAAGCCTTTTGAACTTATCGATTGGCAGGAGCAAATTGTCCGTGATTTATTCGGTATCTTAAAACCTAATGGATACCGGCAGTTTAACACGGCTTATATAGAAATACCTAAAAAGATGGGAAAAAGCGAGCTTGCAGCAGCAATCGCACTTCTCCTCACTTGTGGAGATGGTGAAGAACGAGCAGAGGTATACGGTTGTGCCGCAGATCGCCAGCAGGCATCAATTGTATTTGAAGTAGCAGCCGATATGGTGCGGATGTGTCCAGCGCTGAATAAACGAGTAAAGTTGCTTGCTTCAACTAAGCGATTGGTGTACCTGCCGACCAACAGCTTCTATCAGGTATTGTCGGCTGAAGCCTACTCCAAACACGGCTTCAATATACATGGTGTTGTTTTTGATGAACTTCATACTCAGCCAAATCGGAAACTATTTGATGTTATGACGAAAGGATCTGGGGATGCAAGGACCCAACCGCTGTATTTTCTTATCACCACTGCGGGGACGGATACTCAGAGTATCTGCTACGAAACACACCAAAAAGCGGTTGATATTATTGAGGGCAGAAAATACGACCCTACCTTTTATCCCGTAATCTATGGTGCCAAAGAAGAGGATGATTGGACAGATCCAAAAGTGTGGAAGAAAGCAAATCCAAGCTTGGGAATTACGGTGGGGATTGACAAGGTAAGGGCTGCTTGTGAAAGTGCAAAGCAGAACCCAGCTGAGGAAAATAGCTTCCGGCAATTGCGCTTGAATCAATGGGTTAAACAGTCTGTCCGTTGGATGCCAATGGCAAAATGGGATGCCTGTGCATTTCCAGTTATTCCAGAAAGTCTTGAAGGGCGGGTATGTTATGGAGGTCTTGACCTATCTTCTACAACAGACATTACAGCCTTTGTGTTGGTGTTTCCACCGGAGGATGAAACAGATAAGTACGTTGTTCTTCCGTATTTTTGGATGCCAGAGGACAACATTGACCTCCGAGTCCGAAGAGACCATGTGCAATACGATCTTTGGGAGAAGCAAGGGTATATTCTAACTACAGAAGGCAATGTAGTACATTACGGCTACATTGAGCGGTTTATTGAGGAACTTGGAGAAAAGTATAACATTCGAGAAATTGCTTTTGACCGTTGGGGAGCTGTTCAAATGGTTCAGAACCTTGAAGGATTAGGCTTTACTGTCGTTCCTTTCGGTCAAGGCTTTAAAGATATGTCACCACCAACCAAAGAACTGATGAAATTGACATTAGAAGAAAGAATAGCACACGGTGGGCATCCAGTGCTTCGTTGGATGATGGACAACATCTTTATAAAAACTGATCCGGCGGGCAACGTGAAGCCGGATAAAGAAAAAAGTACAGAAAAAATAGATGGCGCGGTGGCAACTATCATGGCACTTGATCGTGCTATTCGTTGTGGCTCAGGTAATAGTGGAGATTCGGTGTATGACGAGCGAGGTTTGATTGTCTTTTAAACCTTAATGGTTAGCACAATGTTTATATTCGGAGGTGATGCCTATGAATCTAATAAAAGGACTGTTTCGTTCAAGAGACAAACCGCAAAATCGTGTGGGTAGTGCGTTCTCCTTCCTGTTTGGCGGTACGTCATCTGGCAAAATGGTTAATGAACGTACTGCAATGCAGGCAACAGCAGTGTATGCCTGCGTAAGGATATTAGCTGAAGCGATTGCCGGACTGCCACTTCATGTATATAGATATCGTTCTGATGGAGGTAAAGAAAGGATTCCTTTCCACCCGTTGTATTACCTTCTTCATGATGAACCAAATCCAGAGATGACTTCATTCGTGTTTCGAGAAACACTGATGAGTCATCTTTTACTTTGGGGAAATGCCTATGCACAGGTGGTCAGAAACGGTCGTGGGCAGGCAGTTGCACTTTATCCCCTACTTCCTAACAAGATGGAAGTTAGTCGAGTAACAAACGGAGAGCTGGTCTATACCTACTATCGTGATACTGATGAAAGTGGCCTAAACCCAAAAGGTGGCTATGTCACACTCCGTAAAGATGAAGTTCTACACATACCTGGCTTAGGTTTTGATGGACTCATTGGCTATAGCCCAATCGCTATGGCGAAAAATGCAATCGGAATGTCACTTGCTACTGAAGAATACGGTGCGGCATTCTTTGCCAATGGTGCTAATCCGGGAGGTGTGCTGGAACACCCAGGAGTAATCAAAGATATACAGAGGGTCAAGGATAGTTGGAATAGCGCTTACCAAGGCACAGGAAATGCTCACAAAATTGCTGTGTTGGAAGAAGGCATGAAGTTTCAAGCTATTGGTATCCCGCCGGAACAGGCGCAATTTCTTGAAACACGGAAATTCCAAATTAATGAGATAGCGAGGATTTTCCGAGTACCGCCTCATATGGTGGGTGATCTTGAGAAGTCTAGTTTTTCCAATATTGAGCAGCAATCGTTGGAGTTTGTAAAGTACACCCTCGATCCGTGGGTGGTGCGATGGGAACAAAGTCTCCAGCAATCACTTATTTTGCCTTCTGAGAAAACTTCACTGTTTATCAAGTTCAATTTGGACGGTCTGCTTCGTGGTGATTACCAAAGTCGTATGAATGGCTACGCTACAGGTCGACAAAATGGCTGGATGTCAGCCAACGATATCCGTGAACTGGAGGATATGAACCGGATACCGGCTGAGGAAGGCGGCGATTTATATCTGGTTAACGGAAATATGACGAAACTGGCTGACGCAGGTGCGTTTGCCAAAACCGAAGGAGGTCAGTAAATGAGGAAGTTCTGGAACTGGGTGCGAGATTCAGATGAAGTACGTACCCTCTATTTAAATGGAGTGATATCCGAAGAAACGTGGTGGGGCGATGAGGTCACACCTAAGATGTTTAAGGATGAACTGCTGGCAGGCACTGGCGATATTACGGTGTGGATTAATTCCCCTGGTGGTGATGTGTTTGCAGCAGCTCAGATTTATAACATGCTGATGGAGTATACCGGAAAAGTCACTGTAAAGATTGATGGGCTTGCGGCAAGTGCGGCATCCGTTATTGCAATGGCGGGTGGAGATGTGTATATGTCCCCAGTTTCCATGCTTATGATTCATAATCCATCAACGATTGCTATCGGTGACAGTGAGGAAATGTTGCGGGCAAAGGCTCTATTGGATGAGGTCAAGGAAAGCATTATTAATGCCTATGAGTTAAAAACGGGTCTTTCTCGAACAAAACTCTCCCATCTAATGGATGCAGAGTCATGGATGAATTCCAATAAAGCGATTGAACTTGGTTTTGCAGACAAAATCATGTTCATGGAAAGTGAACCACCGGATTTGACGGATAGTCTTATCTTTAGCAGGATGGCAGTTACTAACTCGCTTATCAGCAAACTGCCAAAACAACCAAAACAGAAAACAGGTACACCCATTGAGTCGCTAGATAAGCGGCTTTCTTTAATTTCGCACTAATTTAGAGGAGGAAATAACAATGAGTAAAATTCTTGAATTGCGCGAGAAACGCGCTAAAGCATGGGACGCAGCAAAGGCATTCCTTGATTCAAAACGTGGCGGTGATGGACTGTTATCCGCTGAGGACACGACAACCTATGAAAAAATGGAAGCCGATGTGGTGGCTCTTGGTAAGGAAATTGAGCGTTTAGAACGTCAAGCATCTATCGACTTGGAACTGTCGAAAGCAACCAGTAACCCAATTACGAACGAACCTACTAGAACTGGAGAGGAAAAGACTGGTCGCGCAAGTGCTGAATACAAAAAAGCTTTCTGGAATGCGATGCGTGATAATGTCAGCTATGAAGTAAGGAACGCTTTAAAGATTGGCACTGATTCCGAAGGCGGATTCCTCGTGCCAGATGAGTTTGAGCGTACGCTTGTAGAAGCCCTAGAGGAAGAAAATATCTTCCGTAGGTTGGCCAATGTAATCACTACATCTTCTGGTGACCGCAAGATTCCTGTTGTTGCAAGCAAAGGCACTGCAAGTTGGATCGATGAAGAGGGAGCTATACCAGAGAGTGATGACAGCTTCGGTCAAGTATCGATTGGTGCTTATAAACTAGCAACGATGATCAAAGTCTCTGAGGAACTGCTAAATGATTCCGTGTTTAATCTCGAAAGCTACATCACAAGAGAATTCGCCCGTCGCATTGGTAACAAGGAGGAGGAAGCCTTCTTTATAGGTGACGGTACAGGAAAGCCAACAGGAATTCTGAATGCTACTGGTGGTGGTCAAGTTGGGGTTACTGCGGCAAGTGCCACTGCCATCACTTTGGATGAGGTATTAGATTTATTCTACAGCTTAAAAGCACCGTATCGAAATAAGGCAGTATTCGTAATGAATGACGCCACTATAAAAGCTATCCGTAAATTAAAGGACGGAAACGGACAGTACTTATGGCAACCTTCTGTCCAAGCGGGGACACCTGATACGATTCTTAACCGCCCGCTGTACACCTCATCCTATGTACCTACTATTGAAGCAGGTGCAAAGACTATGGTATTCGGTGATTTTAGTTATTACTGGGTGGCAGACCGTCAAGGACGCGTATTCAAACGATTAAATGAACTCTATGCTGTTACAGGTCAAGTAGGATTTATTGCGACTCAGCGAGTTGATGGAAAGCTTATCTTACAGGAGGCCGTTAAGGTACTCCAACAGAAAGCCTAACGGAGGTGCTTTATGAGTTATAACACGAAGAATTATACCGAACAAGGCGGAGAAAAAACTGTCATCGGAGGTGTTTTAGAAATTAAAGAAGGGGCCTCGGTTATGGGGCTTCCTGTTGCTGAAAACCAGGCAGACAGCACCGCCACCGATGTTGCTGGTCTAGTTACGGACTTCAATGCCCTGCTTGCCAAACTAAAAGCAGCTGGGCTTATGGAGGCTGACTAAGGTGGAATGTAAAGGAGGTTGGTGGTATGGCAGTGGCAGATAATCTCTTGCCTAAAGTTAAAGCGAACTTAATTTTAGCACATGATCAGGATGATGCCCTCCTTATTGGATTTATCACTGCTGCAGTCTCCTATGCACAGAGCTATCAGCACGTTCCTGAAAACTATTATGAAACACATGCTATGCCTCCAACAACAGAACAAGCAGTGATCATGTTGTCGAGTCATTTCTATGAAAGTAGAGATGGCTCGACGGCAGGTTTCTTTGCTGATAGCGTACAGGCGGGACAACAAGTATGGAATACAGTGAACTTGCTTTTACGACTTGATCGAGAGTGGGGTGTTTAGTGTGAGCTTTGGGAAGATGAACACCTTCATCGATATCATTTGCACGATACCCACAAAGGATAAGGAAGGCTTCGCCACAAAAGATGACAACATACTCGCAAGTGTACTTGCTTACAAGGAAGATCGGCATGGCAGTGAGCGATGGACGAATATGGCATCATTTTCATCTGCAACTTCCCTATTCAGGTTTAGAAAAATCTTCGGACTTAAGGTGACCAATGAAATGGTTATCGTCTGCGATGATGGCAGATATCAAATTTTAAGTGTTGAAGATGTAAGAAACCGAGGGATGTATGTCGAGGTTTTAGCCGAAAAGCTAGAACCAACTGTGAGGTGATGGATATGGCAAAAGCGAATATAAAGATGCCAGAAGAATTCCTTTTAAAGGTATCTCGATTAGCTGACCAGACCGATGTGATTCTTCCTAAGGTTTTGGAAGTTGGCGGTGAAGTGGTGCTGGATAAAGTTAAGGGAAATTTGAGCAAGGTGGTTGGCAAGGACACGAAATATCCATCCAAAAGCACTGGTGAGTTGCTATCTTCACTGGGCCTTTCTGGTGCAAAACAGGATAGAAACGGAAACTTCAATGTAAAAGTCGGCTTTGCTGAGCCGCGCTCTGATGGTGAGAGCAATGCTAAACTTGCCAGCATTATCGAATATGGCAAACATGGTCAGCCTGCAAAACCCTTCCTAAAGCCTGCGAGGAATGCATCTAGGAAACCTTGCATCAATGCAATGGTCGCCAAGCTGGAGGAGGAAATCGAGAAGATATGAATATCTTAGAGGAATTGAATACACTTGTGACCGCTATACCGCTCCCCGTGGAAACCGGGGTTTTTTCAGGTTTGGCACCAGATGAGTATGTCGTGATTCTCCCTCTTTCGGATATTTTTGAAGTTCATGCGGATAACCGTCCAGGCTTTGATGTGCAGGAAGCGAGGATATCACTGTTCTCAAAAAATAACTACCTAGAGCGGAAAAGACAGCTCACAACGGCTTTAATAAATGCAGATTTTACTGTGACCGAACGAAGATATATCGGTCACGAGGATGATACTGGATATCATCATTACGCCATCGATGTGGCGAAAAACTATAGATTGGAGGATTAACACATGGCAACGATTGGTCTTGATAGACTGTACTATTCAAAAATAACCGAGGACGCTAACGGTGAGGAAACTTATGCCCAACCTTCTGTGCTGGCAAAAGCCATCACTGCTGAACTTTCGGTAGAACTGGTGGAAGCAATTCTGTATGCTGACGATGGTGCGGCTGAGGTTGTGAAAGACTTTAACAGTGGTACTCTCACTCTCGGTGTTGACGACATTGGTCCGACAGTTGCAGCGGATTTAACTGGTGCTTCTACAGATGACAACGGAGTATTAATCTCAGCCAGTGAAAATGTGGGTACACCAGTTGCAGTAGGGTTTCGTGCACAAAGGGCTAATGGAACATACCGCTATTTTTGGCTGTATCGCGTTAAGTTTGGACTACCAGCTACCAACTTACAGACAAAGGCTGATTCCATTACCTTTTCTACACCCACCATCGAAGGAACCGTTATGCGTAGGAATAAGCTGGATGGATTGGGCAAGCACCCATGGAAAGCGGAAGTTACAGAAGGTGATCCTGGTGTTTCATCGACCACCATAACAGGCTGGTTCACTGAAGTCTATGAACCTGTATATACACCTGAACCATAGGAGGGGAAATCATGGATAATGATAGAAGTGCCTCAATCAACATACGTGACAAAGAGTATGAACTGGTTTTAACTACACGTGCAACAAAGGCCATTGCCGGTCGTTACGGTGGTCTTGAAAACCTTGGAGAAAAACTGATGAAATCAGAAAACTTCGAGATGGCACTGGACGAGATTGTTTGGCTAATTACATTGCTTGCAAACCAGTCCATTTTGATTCGTAATCTTAAGAATAAGAACGCACCAGAAGAATTGCTTACAGAGGAAGAAGTGGAGCTTCTTACTTCACCGCTTGACTTAGCGGCATATAAAACTGCAATTACCGAGGCAATGTTCAAAGGTACAAAGAGAAATGTGGAAAGTGAGGAGGAAACTCCAAAAAACGTGGAAGTCGGGTAACGGACGCTGAGGTCTTTACCCGGCTTCTTTATTATGGAACAGTCCAGATGGGCATGGAGGCAGAGGAATTCTGGCTTCTGCCAATTGGACTGTTTTTTGATTTATGGGCTTGCCATAAGCAGTGGCATGGCATTGAAAAGCCAAAGAAAACTCAGACCATTGACGATATTATCCCACTAGGCATATAGGAGGAGGTGAAGGGATGGCGGATAATTTTGGATTAAAAATAGGTGTCGAGGGTGAGCGAGAATTTAAGAAGGCACTCTCCGAAATCAATCAATCATTTAAGGTACTAGGTAGTGAAATGGCCCTTGTAACCAGTCAATTTGATAAAAACGATAAATCCATTCAATCGATCACGGCTCGAAATGCCGTTTTAAATAAAGAAATTGACGCACAGAAAGAAAAGATTTCTACCCTTAAGGCTGCCCTTGATAATGCCTCCTCCTCTTTCGGTGAAAATGACCGTCGTACCCAAAACTGGCAGATCCAATTAAATAGGGCTCAGGCAGAACTGAACCTTATGGAACGTGAACTTGAGGAGTCTACAATTGAAGCGGATAATCTCGGTGAAGAGTTAGAGGATTCAGGTAAAAGTGCAGAGGATGCTGGTGGCAGGTTTGAAAAGCTTGGCGGTGTACTCAAGGGAATTAGTGTGGCGATGGGTGCGGTTGCAGTTGCAGCCGGAGCCGCTGCTATTAAGTTAGGTAAAGAAGTAGTCACGCAGTTTGGAGAGCTGGAACAAAACCTGGGCGGCTCAGAAGCGGTTTTTGGTGCATACGCTGCATCGATTCAGAAAACGGGTGAGGAAGCTTATAAAAATCTTGGTGTTTCCCAAAGTGAGTACCTTGCAACTGCCAACAAAATGGGCGCGTTATTCCAAGGTTCTGGTATACAGCAACAGAGAAGTCTTGAGCTAACTGAAAAGGCCATGCAACGTGCGGCAGACATGGCATCTGTTATGGGTATTGATATGTCCTCGGCATTGGAGGCAGTCACTGGGGCGGCAAAGGGTAACTTTGATATGATGGATAACTTAGGTGTTGCGATGAACGCTACAAACATCGAAGCCTATGCTCTCGCAAAGGGTCTGGATTTCACTTGGAATACTGCAACACAAGCGGAAAAAGCCGAAGTAGCAATGCAAATGTTCTTTGAGAACACAGAGCAGTATGCAGGTAACTTTGCAAAAGAATCAACCGAGACAATCTCCGGTTCTATTGGGTTACTACAGGCCGCACTTGGTTCATTTACAGCTGGACTCGGTAATGCCAATGCTGATATGACGAATCTGACTGAGAATCTTGTTGATGCTTTCGAGGCGGTTGTCACTAATATTGTACCGGTTTTAGAAAATATCGTAGCCGCCTTGCCAACAGCGACAGGCGCAATATTAGCGGCGGTTGCAGACTTGCTACCAATGCTTCTTGAATTGGTTACAAATATATTCGCGCAAGTACTGGAAACAATTTTGAGCCTTTTACCCGAACTTATTCCAGCGACGGTAAGTGCTCTAATGACGATTGTCGGTGCATTAATTGATAACCTTCCACTGCTAATAAATGCAGCAATTGAATTAGTAACAGCACTTGTGGAGGGAATCGGCATAGCGTTACCACAACTCATCCCTGCGGCAGTTTCTGCAGTTATGCAGATTGTCCAAGGATTGATGGATAACCTACCACTCATTTTGGATGCCGCTTTGCAGTTGATTATAGGGTTAGCACAGGGATTGGTAGAGGCAATACCTCAGCTTACTTCTGCCTTACCGGTCATCATCAAAGCAATAGTGGATTTTATCATTGCATCTATTCCACAGATTATTGATGCGGGTATTCAATTATTGACCTCACTGGTCACAGCTTTGCCTACCATTATTACAGCAGTTGTGGAAGCAATTCCGCAAATTATCGATAGTATCATCAGTGCTGTTATTGGGTCGATTCCTTTGATTATTGATGCAGGTATCCGGCTTCTAATATCACTCATACAGGCATTGCCACAGATTATTACTACTGTTGTAGGTGCTATTCCCAAGATTGTTAGCTCGCTGGTCAATGCCATTATTGGTAACATCGATAAGATTATCTTAGCGGGTGTACAACTGTTTGTGGCACTGATTGCAAATCTGCCAAGGATAATCGTGGAGATCGTAAAAGCCGTACCGCAGATTATCTCTGGACTGGTTAGGGCCTTTACTGGCTATATCGGTCAAATGGCACAAGTGGGCGGCAATTTGATTAAAGGGTTGTGGAAGGGTATATCAGACGCAGGTGCATGGTTATGGGGTAAAATATCCGGGTTTTTCGGAAATGTTGTATCGAGGATAAAAGACTTTTTCGGTATCCGCTCCCCTTCAACTCTATTTGCTGGAATTGGCCACAACATGGGTGAAGGTATCGGTGTAGGTTTTGAGGATGCAATGACAGCAGTTTCAAGGGATATGCAAAATGCAGTACCAACCAGCTTTGATTTTAATTACAGAGGTGTATCTGGACAAGGTAATGCCACGGGTTCAAGTATCACTCAAAATATTTCAGTTGTGACACCTAAAGCTCTATCAGAAAAAGAATTAGCACGGGAGTTTAAGAACCTATCCCGTAAACTGGCACTTGAATTGTAAAGGAGGTACGGAAATGGAGCTAACATACACCAATAGAGATGGAGAGAGTATTACGCTTAAGCAAAGCCGACCGTACTTTCTTACGAAGGTAGACGGTACTGGAAATATTCGTCAAACCGTCAACACTTTCAAGGCGCCGGATCAGGATGGCGCTTTTTATATTTCCTCCACACTAGATATGCGAAACATAACGATTGAAGGTACGGTTGTTGCTGATACTCCCGATGAAGCCTTTAAAAGGAGACAACGATTCCTTCAAATATTCAGCCCAAAGCTACTAGGGACCCTTCAATACCGTGACCGACAGATATCCTGCGTGGTGGAGGAGGCGGGTTTTAGTGTTTCTAATCGGCAACGAATACCAAACTTCTTTGTCAGTCTACTCTGCCCATCCCCTTTCTTCGAGACATTAAATGAGGTGCGAGAGGAACTGGCATCATGGATACCGCTATTTGAGTTTGAATTGGAAATTCCTATGAGTGGGATGGAGTTCGGAATGCGTCAACCTAGCCAAATCATTACAGTGGAAAATATCGGGGATGTATCTTGTGGATGTGAGATTGTATTCCGAGCCTTAGGTACTGTGTCGAACCCTGAACTATTAAACATAGACACGGGAGAATATATCCGACTTCTCACTACAATGAGCGCTGGGGATGAACTTCGCGTATACACCCACTTCGCTGGTAAGCGTGTGGTCCAGATTAATGGGTCAACGATTACAAATGCTTTTTCACTGTTGGATACCAATTCGGTGTTCTTTCAACTCGCGGCAGGTCTTAATACACTACGATACGATGCTTCAGTCAATATGGAACTGCTAGAGGTTAGTATTTACTTTCGTCCGCAGTTTCTGGGGGTGTGAAAATGGAACTGTATATCTACAATTCAAACCGAGATCTTGTGGGCATTGTGGAGTCCTTCGAGTACTTACGCTGGACGAGACGCTATTCCCAGTGTGGCTCATTTGAGTTAAAAGCGATTGCAACTTTGGAAAATACAGAACTATTAAAGGAAGGGAATATCATCTGGAAAAATGATGATGAGGAAGTCGGGATCATCGAACATCTGGAACTTTTTCAAACCGAGCATGAAATTATTACTGCAAGTGGTCGGTTTGCAACTTCCTTCCTCTCCCGCCGCATTGTTTGGCAAACGGAGAAATTGTCTGGTGATATTTCTACTTGTGTTGAGCAACTTTTAAATAATAATCTTATCAATCCTTCTGATGTAGCAAGGAAGATTGCGAACATATCCTTTTCTGCTCCAAACTTTAATGTTCCTATCAGCACACAGGTATCGTATCGAAATTTGATGGATGCTGTGACGGAACTATGTGTTGCATCGGATGTTGGCATTAAGACTGTGTTCACTCCTACTACAGGGGTTTTTACCGTAGCGTTATATATGGGAACGGAATCACAAGCTGTATTTTCTAAGGAATATGAGAACCTCACGGAACAGATTTATACAATAAGTGCTGGAGATTATGCCAACACTGCCCTTGTTGCTGGCGAAGGAGAAGGTACAGAGCGTACCTTTGTTGCCATTACAAGTGGCTCAGGTGAGACAAGACATGAGATTTTTGTGGATGCTAAGGATTTGCGGGCGGAAGACTTTGGTTCGGATTACATTGATACACTAATCTTTCGAGGTCAAAGTAAGCTTAGTGAGCAGGCAATACGCTATTCATTTGATACATCAGTCAATCCACACGGCAATTTAACATATAAGATAGACTTCGATCTTGGGCAGACCGTCAAAGTTATTTCCAAAGCGTGGGGTGTATCCATGACGACACGTATCACCGAAGTCGAGGAAACCTATGACGCAGACGGTCAGAGCATCAGTGTAGTGTTTGGAAAAGCGGAGTTAACGATAGCACAAAAAATCCGCTCTGACTTAAGCGAGGTTAAAACAGCGATATTGGCTCCAATGGGCATATCCGAAATTGCACAGGCTATAGGGACCGTGGAGGAAACGTTGGGAATTGTGGAGGAAACCTTAGGTGACTTGACTGAGGTAGATTCAGAGATTCAAGGAGACAGCGTAGCATCTACTATCAATAATCTGTATGGTAAACTACCAGCACTCGAAATTAATGTGGGTGGAGGTACTATATCCATTGGACAATATGCGTTGTATCATATGAACTCTGGGGATGCCTTTTATTTCACCTCATGGAGTGGCAATAAGTTTAGTGACCAGCCAAGTGATGACGGTCATGTCTTTTTGGTAAAGCATAACGGGGATAACACGGGGAATGGCTATCAGCGGGCAATGGGTTTCTTTATTTCTCGTAATACCATGACATTTTATGTGATTTCTGTTTTCGTATTTAACAACCCTTCTGGTCAAGCAAACTGGCTTAATATCAATAACGAACCTGTAACTACTGCAAGGATTGCCAATGGAGCAGTCACTGGCTTGAAAATTGCAGACCGTACAATTACAGCCACTAAACTGGCTTCTTCCTTTAGCGACTACTCAACTACAGAACAAAACACAGGGCGGCTATGGATAGATGGCAAGACGATTTATCGTAAAGAGATAAATCTCGGTTCGCTTACGGATACAACACCAAAACATGTACCTCATGGTATAGCAAACCTCAGCACTGTTGTCAGTTTAACCGGTTTTGTCACGAATGGGAGTGTTTTCTTGCCACTGCCCCTTGCTCGTTACAACAACTTTGCATCTCAAATCGGACTCTTCGTGAATATGACCGACATTGTAGTCGAACCAGGCAATGATAGAACTGCATATACAGGCTATGTAGTTATAGAGTACACAAAAACCGTTTAGTAAGGAGGGAATAGTTTATGGAGAAAAGTGGATTTTTCAACTCATCTGATGGAGATAGAATCTATGACGCAACAGATTTCGCTGCATATTTTGGAAGCCTTGTCTCGAATGGTGTATTTTATGCGACACCAACAAACTTACTGGTATCTCCTGGGATTGGATTAGCAGTAACCATAGCACCGGGCAGTGCATGGATTAATGGTTATCGATATGAAAATACGGATGTATTAAATAAACCCCTTGCTACAGCAGATGGGAGCAATCCTCGCATAGACAGGGTTGTGGTTCGTTTAAGTCAAATTACGAGAAGCATTCAGCTCGCCATTGTTACTGGTACTCCAACGGCATCGCCCATAGCTTCGGAGTTGACAAGAACAAGCGATGTCTATGAACTAGGTATTGCTGATGTTCTAGTACCTTCGGCTGCTACATCGATTTCAGTAAATAACATTATAGATACACGATTGAATACTAGTCTTTGCGGATTGGTAAACTCGCTAGTTTCGGCTGTTTATGAATAGGAGGTGAATGAAAGTGGCGGATATTAACGGCATAACTCTGCAGGCGGGTTCTAGTCCGACCGTTCATTACACGATTACTTATACTAAAAGCCGTCCTAACAATAGCCAAATGACATACAACTTCACCATATCCGCTGCGTTGGGATCATCAGGTTCTTTCATTCATAGTGGTTATGCACTGCTTTGCACTATGACTGTAAATGGATCTTCTTCACAAGTACGTATTAAAGCGGCGGATGGAGATAACTGGGACGGAACTACACCAAGGCTCAGGTATGTTTCGGTGACTTGTGCTTCTACTACAGGTAATGCAACGCAGCCAGTCACATTCAAAGTGGTATCTGACGGACGTTTGCCATTATCCTCTGGGGTAATTACTAATTCGAGCTATACGGTATTAAGTTCTCCATTGCTTACTACAGCTTGTGGAGCACCGACATCTTGTACGGTTTCTCCAGTACTTGCGGAAGGCAATGTGACTCTTTCATGGAGTGGAGCTTCTGGGGGCATCAATAATTCGATTTCCAGTTACGAGATTCAATATAGTGACTCTGCTGATAACGTCACGTGGGGAGCATGGACTGCTCTGACCACGGTGACCACCACAGCATCAAGTAGCAGTGTATCAGTTGCACCACCCTCCACGCGAGGTAATTTTCGAAGGTTTCGGGTACGGACGCGTGGTACAGCAGGAGCTAGTTATTACTCTAGCTGGAAAGTATCCACAAACATTGTCCGCAGAAATACGGTGCCAAAGCCAGCGACGACTGCTGTTGCCTCCCCGGCAGCATATAGCGATGAGACTATCACACTTACTTGGAGTGGAGCATCAAGCGGTACGAGTCCCATTAAGGGGTATCAAATTGCCAGTCGCACATCCACAGATAACAGCACATGGAGTGCGTGGAATGTGTTGACCACTTTGATATTGGCGGCAAGCGGTGGTAGCTATCACCCAATTGTATCGAGGACCCCAGGAACATATACACAATTTGGTATTTGGACAATTGACACATTTGATGTTTACTCAATAGAAAAAGTCAGTAATAGCATTTATTGCAACATCACTGCCTGTTCAGCACCGACTGCCTGCACGGTAAGTGCAACTTTATCAGAAGGAAACGTTACTCTTTCGTGGAGTGGAGCAGCTGGTGGCGCAGGTAATCCCATCACTTCCTACGAAATACAATATAGTGATTCGCCAGATAATAGCAATTGGGGTGCTTGGTTGGCATTGGCGATAGTCAATACTTCTGCAACAAGCAGTATTTTAAATGTCAGTCCACCTGCTACACGTGGTCATTATCGTCGGTTCCGAATAAGAACCCGTGGTACAGCTGGAGAGGATTTTTACTCAGGCTGGACTATTACCAGTAATACTGTTCGTAAAAACATACTACCAATACCGCCGACTTCTTTTACCGCAAATCCTCCTATCTATGAAGTAAATACAATAAACCTTTCGTGGAGTGGAACGGTACCTGGAACCAGCTCCATCAAGCAATATGTTATTCAACAGGCCACTTCGATAGATGGACTAAATTGGTCTGCTTATGAAGCACTGACGACAGTTATTTCCAATGCGACTTCAGGCACTCTTCAGGTAAATGCCTCACAGGTTGCCGGTAGATATACTCGTTATCGAATCAGCGTCACAGATGCGCTTGATGCAGTGTCTGCCTATGTTGTTAGTAACGCGGTAAAGAAAAACAGCCCGCCTGTAGCACCGATAGTGGACTGTCCAATGTCTGGCAATTTTACTTATAATGCTACACCACGTTTTATGATCACAACAGGAATTGAACCGGATGGACAAACACAAATAGTGGAGGTAAGGATTGACTCTGGTTCATGGCAAAACAGCTTAGACAATCCTGAGCGGTTTTCTGTAAGCGGCTATCTTGGTAATGGGGTCAAGACAATTTACCAAGCTGAACCGCTTTCTGCAGGTAATCATACGGTTACCTTCCGTTGTCTTGACAGTGATATCGAATCAGCAAGTATAGAAGTTGTTCGTACTTTTACGATATTGGCATTACCTTTTGAAATCATTACTCCAAATGTGACGCATGTAAAGGCAGCACATATTCAGACGATTCGAACTGCTGTAAATAGGGTGCGTAGCTATTACAATCTATCCCCTATGACTTGGAAAGAGGAGATCATTGCAGGAAAGACCACTATTAAGAATTGGCCATTTCATATCGTTGAAATACGCAAGGCTATTGATTCGATTATTTTAATGGTTAATAGCTTTGATTCTTCCCAGACATTCGATATACCACCTGTCACATGGCTACCTATCGGTACAGGACGACCAAAAGCGGATGTGATGCAACAAATACATGATCTAATTCAAATAATGTAAAGGTAACATTCAGCGCTCTTGTCATTTGCAGGGGCGCTTTTCTATATGGAAACACACGAAATGGAGGTGTCTATTAATGAAAGAGATTTGGAATTGGATACAGCTGGCTATTGCCGCTGTAGGTGGATTTCTTGGATGGTTTCTCGGAGGTTATGATGGATTTCTTTATGCGTTGGTTGCCTTTGTTGTCATCGATTATGTGACGGGAGTGCTTTGTGCCATTGTGAATAAAAAGCTGTGCAGTGACATTGGTGCTAAGGGAATTTTCAAAAAGGTGTTTATCTTTGCAATGGTAGGTATTGCTCATATTATCGATACACAAATTTTAGGTAGCATTGGAGACAATAGTGGAGCCTTACGCACAGCAGTAATCTTTTTCTACCTGAGTAATGAAGGAGTATCCATTTTGGAGAATGCCGGACATATTGGACTACCCATCCCAGAGAAACTAAAATCAGTTCTACAGCAGTTACATGGACGTGATGAAGAACCCCGTAAGCCAGGTGATGAAGTATGATTGACATAACGAAAGCAGTAACGGTGTCCATCGGTCGTCGAGGTGAGCATCACTATCGAAATATTGAATTTGATGTATCTAGCTTATTGGAAGAAAAATACCCCAGTGCCTCGTTAAATGCAATTTACAAAAGACCGGATGGTAATGCTTATCCAGTGATCACGAGCTATGCTGACGGAGTTCTTACATGGTCGCCTAGCGCAACGGATACATCTATTGTCGGTGTCGGTCGTCTAGAAATAAGGGTCACTTATGGAGAGGTGGTCGGAAAAAGCATTCAGATACTAACCATTGTTGAGGATGCTCTTGTTGACGGAATTGCCGAGCCGCCCGAACCTCCTGCACAGGAATGGCTTAATCAGGTTCTTTCTGCATTAGCTGAACTAGATATTAATGAAACATATAATCTATTAAACCTTATCTACAGCCTTTTAAATAATAACTATGATTTGCTAAACACCACACATGGCAGATTAAATGATACCTATGGTTTAGTCAATGATAACTATGCAATTTTAAATACAACACACAGTCTGTTAAATGATAACTATAATTTGCTAAATACCACACATGGTCTAATCGAGGATATGAGAGATACTCTATACACTCGGACTGGTATTATCCTTAATCATTTGCATCCGATAGAAACTGCTACTGCACCGGATATGGTAAGCCGGAGAGCATCCATCACATTTACGAGCATAAATAGCGGCAATAACGTAGTACTTGGCACGGTAACCTATACATTTGTTACATCCTTGGGCAGTCCGACAACAAACAATGTGCAGGTGTTAATCCAAGGCACTCTCCGCAATACTGTCAAGAAACTTGCCGAAGCCATAAGGGGTATTCAAGATGTAGCGAACATTGCATATGGGTCAGGAACATCACCAAACCCAGCAAGCACAGCCTATTGGACGAGTCGAGTTTTCTCCATTGGTGATGCTACTATTCCTTCTGGTGAGAGTCTATTCATATTGGAAAGAGCGGAAAATGCTACGACACCATTGCCCCTTACCTCTACCGCAACATCTACTATCAACGCATTTACTAGGGCAAGCTATTTGAGATATGTTTTGAGCGGTAATGCTACAGGCGGGGGCGGTATTAACAGCGTTCGAGGACCTTTGTACACATTATTGCCAATTGGTAGCGTGGTTATAGGCGGGCAGGGTGGATTGCTTTATCCAACAGCTTATGATTGTCATTTAGTTACCCTTTGCCGCCAATCGGATACAAGTGAAAAAGAACTAGACTTATATATATCAAATGATGAAGTGAACTTTACCAGAATCTCACGTAGCACACCTATAGGTGCTGATAGTTCAAACGCTGGGTTGCATATTCATATTCAAATGCGTCAAAGCCGGGTGCCTTCTGGTTATGGATTGTATATCAGTATGGGAAGTGATGGAACATCGGCGAATGCTTTTTGTGATTTGAAGTTTACCTATCATCTATACCCTGTGGCTCTTGCATCTGACACAAATTCTTGATTAGTGAGGTGACCGTAATGAATCTGCATAAGTTAATACTTACAAATAATGCCTGTTTCAAAGCAGGAAAAACAATATTGCCGAAGGGCATCATGGTCCACTCAACTGGAGCTAACAACCCGTGGCTCAAACGATATGTTGGCCCTGACGATGGCTTGCTAGGAAAGAACCAATATAACAACCATTGGAATCAAGACAAACCTGGAGGCCGTCAAGTATGTGTCCATGCCTTTATTGGTAAATTAGCAGATGGTTCCATTGCAACCTATCAAACATTGCCTTGGAATCACCGAGGTTGGCATGCTGGAGGAACTGCAAACAATTCTCATATTGGATTTGAAATTTGCGAGGACGGTTTGACCGATGCCTCGTATTTTTCTGCTGTTTACAAGGAAGCCTTGGAGCTTTGTGTATATCTTTGCAAACTCTATGGGTTTAGCGATAAGGATATTATCTGTCACAGTGAAGGTTATAAACTAGGCATCGCTAGTAACCATGCAGATGTGATGCACTGGTTTCCTAAGCATGGAAAGAATATGGGTACCTTCCGAGCAGATGTGAAGAGACTACTAAGTGAAGAAAATAAACCAGCAGAATCAGTGAAAAAGAAATATTACCGTGTACAAATTGGTGCATACTCTGTCAAAACAAATGCTGAGGCACAGCTTGCCAAAGCTAAAAAAGCAGGCTTTACTGATGCATTTATTAAGTATGATTAATCAAATGGAGCGAGTTAAAAATCATCGAGATTCCTAAATAAAATATTAAACTGTTAGATTATCTAGCCTGTAGGGGTTCTTCCCTTGCAGGCTCTTTTTTTTATGCTCTGATTCAAATTAAATTTTACAAATCCTCAACTTCGACCTGTTCCCACGGCTATTAGGTAGGAGGTGATTCTTAGTGAATCAGCACGAGGATAAAAAAGTTACGAAGATCTCGGATGAGGTTGTAGACAAAAGCACCACCGTACTTAAGAGAGTATCACAGGAACAGTTACAACGTGAGTTTGATTATATCCAAGCAGAAAAATTGCTGAGAAAGATGCTCGAAAAAGGCTTAATAACTGAAGTGGAATTCAACAAAATAGACGCATTAAACCGCCAAACATTCTACCCCTTTTTAGCTGAGATAATGCCCTGAAGCCGTTGATATATAAGGGTTTCAGAGGTAATATGTGACCTACCAAGAAGGAGGTGAGAGGATGAAAAAGATAACGAAAATAGAAGGAAATCCAGCTAATACTTTTATTAAGCCAAAAACACGAGTAGTTGCCTACTGTCGAGTTTCTACAGATAGTGATGAACAACTAGTCAGCCTGCAAACACAAAAGGCTCATTATGAGACTTATATAAAGGCGAATCCAGAATGGGAATATGCAGGCTTATATTATGACGAGGGAATCAGTGGCACGAAAAAGGAAAAACGCTCTGACCTGCTTAGAATGTTATCAGACTGTGAAACTGGGAGAATTGACTTAATCATTACAAAGTCCATCAGCCGATTTGCGAGAAATACTACAGACTGCTTGGAGATGGTCCGAAAACTGATAGACCTTGGGGTTCATATCTATTTTGAGAAGGAAAATATCAATACGGGTTCAATGGAAAGTGAATTGATGCTCTCCATTTTAAGTGGGCTTGCAGAAAGTGAGTCAATTTCCATTTCAGAAAATACGAAGTGGGCCATTCAAAGACGATTTCAAAACGGAACCTTTAAAATTTCCTACCCGCCATATGGTTATCAAAATAATGACGGTCAAATGATAGTAAACCCCAAGCAGGCTGAAGTTGTGAAGTATATTTTTGCAGAGGTATTATCGGGCAAAGGCACACAGAAAGTTGCAAATGATCTTAATCAAAAGGGTATCCCATCAAAAAGAGGCGGTCGTTGGACAGCTACTACGATTAGAGGGATTCTGACTAATGAAAAATATACTGGTGATGTTATTTTGCAAAAGACTTATACGGACAGCCATTTTAATAGGCACACCAATTATGGTGAGAAAGATATGTATCTAGTAGAAAACCATCATGAGGCAATTATCAGCCATGAAGATTTTGAAGCCGTAGATGCCGTTCTCAATCAGAGAGCAAAGGAAAAAAGCATCGAAAAGCGCAACAGCAAATATCTAAACCGATATGCTTTCTCTAGCAAAATTATCTGCTCGGAATGTGGCAGTACCTTTAAAAGAAGGATTCATTCATCTGGAAGGAAATACATCGCTTGGTGCTGCAGTAAGCATATAAGCCAGATAACGGAATGTTCCATGCAGTTCATACGGGATGACGATATAAAGACTGCATTTGTTACGATGATGAATAAACTCATTTACGGTCAGAAGTTCATATTAAGACCACTTTTGAATGGGTTACGTAACCAGAATAATGTAGCGAGTTTTCGTAGAATTGAAGAGTTGGAAACTAAGATTGAAAACAACATGGAGCAGAGTCAGATGCTGACGGGTTTAATGGCCAAAGGATATCTGGAACCTGCTCTGTTTAATAAAGAAAAGAATTCACTGGAAGCAGAAAGAGAAAGGCTTCTTGTCGAAAAGAATCAACTTACTCGTTCCGTCAATGGGAATTTTACAAAAGTTGAAGAGGTTGACCGTCTGCTTAAGTTTGCAACTAAGTCCCAAATGCTTACAGCCTATGAGGATGAACTGTTTGAAAATTACGTAGAAAAGATTATGGTCTTTTCACGAGAGGAAGTGGGATTTGAATTAAAATGTGGAATCGCATTGAAGGAAAGGTTGGTGAATTAGATGGGTCACACACCGTATGGATATAGAATTGAAGATGGAAAGGCTGTTGTAGATGAAATAGCAGCAGAACAAGTAAAAGAATTATTTTCAGGATACTTGGCAGGACTTTCTTTGAAGGGTGCTACTAAAAAAGCTGGGATAGACTGCTACCATGCCACAGCAAGTAAGATGTTGCAGAACAAGCATTACTTGGGCGATGAATTCTACCCCCCAATTATTGATGAAGAGACCTTTGAAAAAGCCAGAGTAGAAAAACGAAAACGAGCAGAAAAGCTCGGAAGGATATGGGAGCCTAAAGATGAACCGGTAAGGGATTACCCTGTAAAGTTCAAAGTAAAACCTCGGGTGCAAAAATATGAAGATCCATACAAGCAGGCGGAATATGCTTACAGTCTGATAGAAAGTGAGGTGTAACAAGTGGCGGTAAGTAGGAATGTAACAGTGATTCCGGCAATTAAACGGGTTGGAAATAATAAAAATAGTGAAAGCAAACCCAAAATACGAGTGGCTGCTTACTGTCGTGTTTCAACGGATAGTGAAGAGCAGGCTTCAAGTTATGAAATTCAGATCGAGCATTATACAAAATATATTAAGAAGAACAAGGAATGGGAACTGGCAGGTATTTTTGCAGATGACGGCATCACAGGTACAAATACCAAGAAGCGTGAAGAGTTCAACCGCATGATTGAAGAATGTATGGCAGGAAAAATTGACATGATTATCACAAAATCCATCAGCCGATTTGCCAGAAACACGTTGGATTGCCTTAAATACATCCGTCAGTTAAAGGATAAAAACATAGCGGTATTCTTCGAGAAAGAGAATATCAACACCATGGATTCTAAGGGTGAAGTATTGCTGACCATCATGGCATCCCTTGCCCAACAGGAAAGTCAATCCTTAAGTCAGAACGTTAAGCTGGGAATTCAGTATCGATATCAGCAAGGCGAAGTCCAGGTCAATCACAAGCGTTTCCTTGGTTACACCAAGGATGAAAACAAGCAATTAGTGATTGACCCAGAGGGTGCTGAGGTTGTTAAACGGATTTACAGGGAGTACCTAGAGGGAGCCAGCCTTTTACAGATAGCAAGAGGACTAGAAGCAGACGGTATTCTAACAGCGGCAGGCAAAGCCAAATGGAGACCAGAAACACTGAAAAAGATACTGCAGAATGAAAAGTACATCGGTGATGCCCTTCTACAAAAAACATATACGGTTGATTTCCTTTCTAAAAAGCGAGTAAAGAATAACGGCATCGTTCCCCAGTATTATGTAGAAAACAGCCATGAGCCTATCATTCCACGTGAGCTTTTTATGCAGGTTCAAGAAGAGATGGTTCGAAGAGCAAATCTTCGCGGGGGCAAGGACGGTAAAAAGCGGGTCTATAGTAGTAAGTATGCTTTATCGAGTATTGTTTACTGTGGACAGTGCGGTGATATTTACCGCCGGGTACACTGGAATAACCGAGGTTACAAGTCTATTGTTTGGAGATGCGTCAGCCGTCTGGAGGAGAAGGATTCTGAATGCACTGCCCCTACCATAAACGAGGAAACATTGCAGACAGCAGTAGTTAAGGCTATTAACGAACTTTTGGCTAACAAAGAACCCTTCATCCAGGCGTTGCAGAAAAACATAACTACTATACTTAGTGAAGAAAATGATAATGCCACCAATGATATTGATAGCAAATTGGAAGAATTACAACAACAGCTTCTTATCCAAGCAAAATCCAAGAATGACTATGAAGATGTGGCTGATGAAATCTACCGCCTTCGAGAATTGAAGCAAAATGCACTTGTTGAAAATGCAGAGCGTGAAGGAAAAAGGCAACGAATCGCTGAAATGACTGATTTCTTGAATGAGCAATCCTGCGAGCTGGAGGAATATGATGAGCAGTTAGTAAGGCGGCTTATTGAAAAAGTTACGGTCCACGATGACAGGATTGAGGTGGAATTTAAGTCAGCCATTAGTATAGACATTGAAAATTGAATAGCAAAATGTTATTAGAATCTAACACCTTGCTGAAATGCAGGGTGTTTTTCGTGTTCCTGTTGATGAGTCAATACAAATTAGTTGATTAGTATTTACAAATTACAAATCAGTGGTATAATTTGTAATAGAGTAATTAGCGGAGGTGTAAACGGTGAATAAGAGCGTTACCTTTACAGTGGATGCAGATGTATATGAGAAGTTCCGCATCGCATTGAATTTAACTAATGAAACACAAGACACCGCAGTGGAAAGTTGTATGCGTTGGTATATTGCAAAAACTTTTGAAAAAGCATCACAAGTCTATAACCCAAAGACAGTAGCAAGACAGAATGAGGATACAAACAAGGATTTTTACGGAAAAGCAAATCAACGAATCCCAGTATGGGCTGTTAAGCCGAATCAATATAACCATAAAATCATCCGTGCTTATTTTAAGGCAGTGGCTACCACAGGTCGTGCTACTATAGACATGATGGAACGCTTATGCAGTGACGAAAACAACCCGGAATTGTACGTGCCGACTTTTAAGAATAATTACTCACAGATGAAGTTGGATGGGCCTAAGAGCCACGGTAAAGTATTTGAGGATGACGGTGAAACGGTAACAATCTGGCATGAAGTTGAAGATACGTTATTGAAATACAAATCAAGTTTTTATAACGAAGAGGTGTAGCGATGATAACTATAGATATAAAATTTTTTAATGTGTACTATTTTTGTCATCTTGCTAATGAAAGTATGGGGAAGTTTGAATACGTTACCACTAATGCTGAATTTACGGAACGGCAGTTTGAAATAGAGCCAGAAGAGTTTCCGAAAGTATCTGTATTGAGGGAATATTGTTCATGGCTTATTGAAAGGGTTTTTTATGAGCAGGCAAATCATATAGCAAATTCAGGAGAAATTGTGGAGTTTAATCCTATCTCTTGGATAAATCAAGCTATTCTAAAATATAGAGGGACAGACATTTCTTTGAGCAATGATTTTAAAGTTGACCATGAGGATTATCTGGAAACATACAATGAATATATAGAATACCTTAATAGATATGAAGATGGGATGTTTGATGGTGTCATATATGATATTGCCATTGAAGTCGAATATATCTTGTTTCAAAACAGAGATTTCCTACTAAGATTTAATAATCAGCAGGCTGTTGCATTTGAGGACAACCCAAGAAAAAGAGTGTATATTCCAGAATGGGTAAAGCGTGCAGCACTGTTTAGGGACAAAGGTCGTTGTGTTTTCTGTAAAAGGGATTTAACTGGATTATATTCATTGTTAGAAGATAATGAAAAACATTTTGATCATATTGTATCATTAAATGAGGGCGGAATAAATGACGTGTGTAACATTCAATTATCATGTCAAGATTGTAATTTAAAAAAATCAGATAGTAGTAAAACAAGCACATTGTATCAAAGTGCGTATTAAATATTGGTAAAATTAATGTTATGTAGAAATAACGGAAATGCATCACTTGAAATTGAGGACTTCGAAAAGTTTTATGAAGCAAGAAAAGCCATGATTACGGAAAGAATACGTGAGTTGTGAGGGTGATATGTTTGCTCCATGAGAGCGAAAAAGCTTGAGGTGGTTTAAATGCTAAGTATTGAGGAATACATTGCACGAAGAAAAAAGGAAGATAAACTCAATGAATTTGACATTGATGCACGTGCACAAAATATGAAAATCTGTGTTGATTATGTATTCGAGTATTTTAACAACTATCTGAATATTACGGAAGCTGAAGAAAAAACAGTACTCCATAATGAAAAGCTAGAGAAGTATCGGAAGCAGCTTAGGGAGTATGATTCTGAAGTTCGAGAATGGGTTGTTGGTATTTACAATGAATACGGGAAGCAAGTGCACAGATACATCGGAAACATTATGAAGGAGAATGAGTTCTTCTTTCTGTATAGTACTGATAGTGAATTTAGAAATGCTTCCTATGATTGCTATTCCCAGCTCATTAAAAAGTTACCATTTCTTAAAGACCAAACAGAGATGCTTTTTCTTTTTATTAAAGACTATCATAGAGTTGAAAGCGAGCAAAGGTTTAATTTCGGAATACCATCGATATCAGAAGAAATAACTGATTGGATCGACAAGACATGGGCAAAGTATCAGGTTAATCTGCTTGCCTTTGCTTATGGTTGGGTAAATAGTTTTTTTGAAAACGAGGATGTTTGGCCATCAACGCATAGAAAGAAGAGTCAATATACTTGGAGAAAGTACGATTATGATTACAAGCAAAAAAGTAATCTTTTTAATCTCGATTCCCTATATAGAAAGATGCCGAAAAAATCCTTCACAAAAGGAAGAAAGCAAGAATTTGAAATACTGTTAATGTACTATTGGCTTCATGACATGGAAGGGGATAATGATTATTGGCAGGAGTATTTGGAGATGGTGCTACCTGCTTTGAAAAAGTATTAAACATTAATGGGGTGAAAAAATGAATGATAAGGAAATAATTCTTTCAAAAATTGCGGAAATTCTTAGCAGGCCAGGCTTTTTTATAAGGAAAAATTCAGAATTTAAGGCTAGATTAAAATGCGTTGGACTTAATGATCTTTATGAAAAATATATGGATTACCTAGTGCCGTATTTCTACAATCAAGGCTATGCGCACAAATTTGAGAATAATAACGAGGAATACGATGTGTTTCTAGGTTTAGATAGTATTTTCTCGGATTTGTATAAGGAAAATAGGCATGAAGATATTATCAATCTGCTAAAAGAAATAACTAAATCCTTCAATGTAAGATGGATTTCTGAAGATAGCGATGAAGATTTTGAAGAGCTAGCTAAACTATACGAAATTTTAGGGTTAAGTATAGCCATTGAATTTGATAAAGTTAAAGTTTCTGCTTGTATGGAAAGCGACTTTTCCAGAGTAAGTGAGATGTTTTCTGTTGAGTCATGGATAAAAAATAACCATAAAGAAGTATATGATGCTTACAAATCTGCTATTGATGCTTATACACAGGGGCATTCAGGAGCTTGTATTGAATCATGTAGGACAAGTATTGTAAGTATATTTTCAAAATATAAGGGGACTGAAAATTTCGCAAAGTGGATGAGAGGTGTCTTTAACACCAGCGGAGACAGTGCAACTGCAACGGTTGCTGACTTAGATAGGGCTCTTAAGTCAGACCTGAAAAAAGAGGATTTAGCAGATTTTTTCAATGAAAATAAAGACGGAAAGCTGACAAAGACCAAAGCAATTTATATGATTTACTCTATGATGTCTGATTACGGGACCCATAGGAATGAGAATACTATTGAATCACCAACAATTGAAGATGCGCTATTTTGTTTGAGACTAACAGATAGCATTTTATTTTGGGTATATTCAAAAAACAAATAGTGATTTGTGTAGGAGACAAGCAAATATGAAATTATTAGAATGGAATATACATAAGATGACAAATAAGGTTCTCGTTAAGCCATTTGTATATAATAGAATATTAGAACAACAGGCAGACATAATTTGCTTGGTGGAATATATAGATGATATTCGAATAAAGAATGCATTAAGTGGAGGTTATTGGATAAAAGAGAGTATTGCTCTCTCCGGTAATCAAATACTTATTGCAATAAGCAAGAAGATAGCACCTAATGGAATAGAATTAATAAGAGCTACCGAAGAGGCTTCATGTTATAATTTTTTGCATATTAGTTACACTAATAGTTGTAATAAGAAGTTTTCTGTTATTGGAGTTAGAATGTTATCACCTATTAATGCATCTTCACAAACTAAACCATTGAATAAATATTTGTCGCAATTAAAAGAGTCCTTTATTTGTACGGGAGACTTTAATATAAAGAAAAATCGTATGAGTCACTGGTTTCCAAAATGCAACATAGGAAAATTAAAGTATAATACACAAGAAATTGACAATTCAAGTATTGTATACGTAGAAAAGAATACTAAGCTTATTAATGGCTTTGGGGATGTTGACCATGTATTAGGAAGTGATGATTTGCAAATAACATCAGAATATAAGTGGGATTTTATTGAAGATGACGAGCAGTATCCGCAAAAAAGTAATATAAGGATTGGTGAAGTGTGGGATATTAAACCAGCGTATCCAGACCATGCAATGATGATTACGGAGATTGATATTCTTTATTAGTGATTATAGATATGCTTGGTTATTAAATTCCAATTTATTAATGAAATTATTAGCATAATCTTAATTTAAAATTAAGACGCATCTTTCTTTTATAAGATTATAGTGGATATGTTCCCGCCTACCGATAGTGCCAAAAACGTAGTGGATATGTTTCCGAGAACGGATACGCTCAAATGACATTCATTCTGTCCTCTCGAGCCATGTGGAGTGTGTTGTCTTGATGTCAAGGGTGTAATCCTTAAATTTACTGGGTTTGTTGGATTGCATCTATCTTGTCCACTCAACCTAAAGTGCCAAAATGTGTTTGCGGGAACATATCCATGGATGGAAAAAGAACCGAAAAATGATGTAGGGTTGAGTAGATAGATTAGATAACATCAGTAGGGTTGTGGAGATAGGATAGATGTATAATCAATCTGATTAGTTGTAATATAAGAACCTTTCAATGCATCAGGACAAACGGAAGGAAAAGTCGCAGGAAGCAAAGGCAGACTGTTTTTGACATTTTGGACATAGCGTATGAACAAACCGTTGCCACTGTTACATAATAGCAAGGGATCGAACATTCTAAGAATTCATAACCTTAGTAGGCTTATTTATGTATGGCCTTTTTATTATATCAGTAAATCATCAAAGAAATAAAAAAACGCTAACTAAGTAGATGCAATGCTTCGTTAGCTTGATGGCTATGGGGTCGGGGTCCCGCCAGCGGAAATTAGAAGTGATTGGCCGTGATACGCTTTGATGTGGATGGAGCCCTAAAGGCTGTTTTTCCGCCATCCGCCATAAAAGCACTATCACGGACACAAACAAGGTCAAGGGTGGTGAACGGGGGGATTTTCCACACTTGAACAGGCAACAAAAGATTAATCCGGGAAGGAGGGTTTATCTTAAAAAAATGATTTTTGTGTCTTGACAAAGGGATACATTACAGCTTTTATCGTTGCTTTTGCTTTGAATTGACTGATAATTTCTAGACATATAGAAGGTAGTTAATACAATTGATATATAAAATAATGTGCTGTAAGTGGGGGAAGAGAAAAAATTCATGAATAAAAAAGAAAATATTTTAAATGCTTGGATCACGATAGAGCAATTGTCCGAAGGTTCTATAGATAAAAAGGATAAAAAGTTAAAAACATTGCCTACAAAGCCAAATGAGTGGTTTAATTTTTTTTTAGAGTTTCTAAATGAGCAACTACAAAAAAGTTCAGAGAAGGATTTTGAGAAATCGGGAATAGTGTTGTATTTTAACATTTTTAACTTCCAAGAAATAATTGATATTCTAAGGAAAAAATATAATATTCCGGCGACTGACGAAGAGACAAGCAATTCTGATAAATTTACATTTTGTTTGTATTTTGATAAAGAATTAAATTTTATTGCAGAAAAATTTTTCCTTACGATGAGTGGATATGTTCGGGCTAACGGTGAACTTCCAAAGGAATTTATGGAAATAGAAAACAAATTTCGTGAAGACCTGAGTAGAAGATTTGATGATGAAGGTTTTAATACAACAATTTCAGAACTTTTCCAAAAATATAACGCTACTTTCGAAAATTTCCGTTATGGATTTGTTAAAAACTTAGAGTATGATGATGCGAATTTACATTCATTTTTTATTGATGATTTACAAAAAGCAAAGAACATAAAAACAGAGAATTTGAGTCGTTATTTTAATGGTTATTCAGGTGAAAGATTTAACTTTGATAGTAAAAAAGATTCATCGAATTTTAACCCGGACATTTTCAAGGAAATTTTACAGCCAAAAAATTATCCGTTAGGACGTTTTCCGAGTAATCCCGAATATGCACTTTCGCTTATGCAACAAACCGCGGTTAACTTAGCTTTGAAAGAAGATAACAACATTTGTGGCGTGAATGGTCCACCTGGAACAGGAAAGACGACTCTGTTGAAGGATATTTTTGCTGATTTAGTTGTTCAACAAGCATTAGCTATATGTCAACTATCAGATAAAAGTATCCAGGGTAGTTTAGTTTATTGGAAAAATGCCAAACTAGGAGTTTTACCACATTTAATTTCAGACAAGAATATCGTTGTTGCAAGTTCTAATAATGGAGCAGTTCAAAATATTGTAATGGAATTGCCAAAACAAAAAGATATCGGTATCGAATTTCAGGATTTATTAGCAGAAGCAGATTACTTTAGGGATATATCAAATTCAAAATTAGATGTTGATTATTCTAATAAACGAGAGCTAAAAAGTGAATTGATGGAAAAAGGAAACTGGGGAGTTTTTTCGTTAGAAGGTGGCGCGTCCAGTAACGTTAACAAACTACTTTTAACAATAGAGTTTATTGAACAATATCTTGAAAATGATTATCAACCTAATTCAAATATTTATGAAGAATTTATACAATTGTATAATGAATTAAGAGTTGAAAGAGATAGAATCCAAAAATATAGTGAAGAAATTAGGCCACTTTTAGATTTGAAAAATCAATATAAAAAGCAAAGCTGGGATTTTAAACAAGAGGAAAGTGAGAAACGAACAGAATTATTATCATTGGAAACAGAAATAACGAATGAAATAGAGAGGTTGAAGGAGCAAAATAATAGAATACAAAATGATTTGTTGGATGTTTCCGTTAAAATGGAAAGATTAGATAATGAACAAGCTCAGGCAGAAAGGAATTTTGATGTTATTAAGGAACAAAAACCGGGTTTATTATTGCTTCAAAAGATTTTTAATCGGTCTAAAGTTAATCAATATATCGACAAGCTAAACAATGCAAATGACACCTTGAATCGTATTACTGAACAAAAAAGGGAATGCTTAAATAATAAAGATACTTTACATGATGCAATGAAAGGAAATGCTATCAAAATAGATGCTAATAAAGAACAAATTAAAAAGGCTAATAATGCCTTTAATAGATGGTTGTCAGCACAACAAAAAGTATTACAAGATATAGAGCGAAATATAGTGTCATTGGAGAAAACAAAATCTCAAAGTGATATTAAAGAACTAGATTTTTCACAATCGTATGAAGAGCTTCAAAAGTCTAATCCTTGGTTTAATAAAAACTTTCGTATCTTGCAATCTAAGCTTTTTATATCAGCACTAAAAGTCAGAAAGCAATTTTTATTTGAAAATAAAAAACATTTAAGAGCCGCTAGAAATATTTGGAGTCGACAGTTGGATTACAATTCAAAAGATAATGGTTATCAATTAATATTAGAATCTTGGCAATGGCTGAACTTTACTATCCCTGTTGTAAGTACAACTTTTGCTAGTTTTGGTAGAATGTTTAAAAATCTTAATGAAAATTCAATTAGTCATTTATTCATAGATGAAGCTGGTCAAGCGCTACCACAGGCAAGTGTAGGTGCAATTTTTAGAAGCAAAAAAGTAACAGTGGTTGGAGATCCTTCACAAATTAAACCAGTATTGACGTTAGATTCAAATATTTTGAATTTAATCGGGAGAAATTTTAATGTTAATGAAAAGTATGTTTCAGCTAATGCATCAACTCAAACAATTGTGGATGATACGAGTCAATATGGATTCCGAAAGAATGAGAATGAGTGGATAGGCATTCCACTTTGGGTACATAGGCGTTCGAACTATCCAATGTTTACAATTTCAAATAAAATATCATATGATGGATTGATGGTACAAGGAAAGAATGAAGAAGAGTCATATGGAAAATCGGAATGGTATGACTCAACAGGAAAAGCGAATGATAAATTTGTGAAGGAGCAAGCCGAATTACTTAAAAATTTAATAAATGAGCGTTTGCAAGAAAATCCAGAACTAAAGGATGAAATTTATGTTATATCTCCATTTAGAAATGTGGCGTTCAAGCTTGCAAAATTTTTGGACGATATTAGATTTACAAAACGAGAAAAAGGAAAACCAACAAATGTAGGTACTGTTCATACTTTTCAAGGTAAAGAGGCAAAGATTGTTTATTTTGTACTCGGTGCAGATACCGATAGTAAAGGTGCTGCAAAATGGGCAGTTACCGAGCCTAATATGATGAATGTTGCTTCTACAAGGGCTAAAGAAGAATTTTATGTCATTGGAGATAAGAAGTTGTATGCTTCACTTGGTAGTAAAGTGGCAAATACAACGATTTCAATCATTGACGAATATAATAAACAAGAAAACGAATAGGCATGACTATAAATGATTCCAGTATGGGATTGTAGTTTTAGATTCATAAGGTACTTAGCAAGTTGATATATTCCCGTAGATGTAAGATTCCATAAAAAACGCTTAGACATCAAGCTTGGTGGTTTAAGCCATGTTGAGACGGTATGTTTGATGTCTAGAAAGTAAAGCCTAGAAAGTCTTGTGAATGCTAGGTTTAAAAAAATAAAAGTAAATCTATCAACTCGACTTTAACCCTCGATGTGTGTCTATGGAAACATATCGAGGGTATATTTTTGGGTGAAATTTTAACCTAAAATTAATCAGGGTTGAGTTGACAGATTAGATGTAAAATTAAGCTCAATTATCCTCATTATTTTCTATCTCTTTCAACGATACTCCATCTTTTGTTTTCCATTCTATTAGACCGTTTACGTGACCTCCAATGACAAAGGCAGCAGCATATGATGGGCTACGAACTAAGATGTCTTCTTGCAGTATTCCGTTCTCATCTATTTTGGCTTTTTGTCTACGTTCTTTAATTCCGGGTGGAATACTTTCGGAATCTATAGTTTCTATATGGCTGCCTTTTAAGACGACAAAGCCCTCATTTGTTTGTTTACAGCTTGCTTCAATAACAAGTCCGCTTTTGCGACTTTTTCGCTTCAGAAAGAGAAGTAACTCATCTTCAGGAGATTCTATGGGAACAGCTGCTTTAGGCTTATCTGTTAATGGTTCAAATAACTTATGTCCTAGAGCCCCCATTATAATTTTTGCGTAATCTATGAACTCTTCTAGTTCGCTTTCTTTTTCTTCTGTTATGTTACCTGGAGTGGGGTCATTGCCATTTTTAACTATATACCGACTGGCATCCACTGCAAGCCCACAGAAACGGTTCTCAAGATAACTTATCTCTGTAGGGCCAAATGAATTATTGGATGTAGTAAATACAATAGCCTCTGTCCAATAATCCTTATCCGGGTTTCGTTTATGTTCAATTAAGCGGCAGAGAAGACCCTCACCATTTTTCCGTACACCAGTTTGACTAACATATACCACATTGTCATCTGTTTGATCTGAAGTGCCAAATAAGAAGTAGACACCGCTTTGGGATAGATCGTCGCGTCCCTTACATTTATCAAGTTCTGTGCGCGGTATTTTGTAAGCGACACCTGTCCAATTAGCAAGGGTACACTTTATTCTCCCATTTGGTGTACCATCCATTAAAAACAGATTTATACTTTTTCCTCGTGTAGCCACGTTTACACCACCTCCTAGGTTTTTCCTTTATGGATTAACCTTTGGAGGATTTTCACGTGTTTCTGGTTTGTATGTTGTATTAAAGACCATATCTAATAACCACTTTTTGAAGGACTGATTATTTTTATTGCGTTTATCGCTTTCAAAAGCTTCATACAGTTCCATGTTGGTTGAGATCGTGTTCATAATAGCTTCAATCGTAGCACGATCACTTTCGTCACGTGCATTTTGAGCATCAGAGTATTTCATAGCGTTTTGATAAGCTTCATCCCGGCTAACGATGTCTGGTCGGCAACTTGACGTCTTATTCTATCTTCATCTGTCCAATCACAGTCCCCCCATATATCATGGAAAGTTTCAAGTATATGCGTTAATGTATCTAGTTCCGGTACGGGGATGCCCACATCTGTGCTTACTGGTATTGGGTCAATTTCTGCATTTTCATCCGCAAGAGAAATTGACATAGTTCCCTGTGCAACTACGCGGTAGCCTTCTAGATCGACACTTTCCAAAATGCCTTCTGACAAATCGTCTCCATTATTTGGTCTCGGTAGCTTGTTTACAAGAAGATTTAAAAATATGGATAGCTTCTCCCAATCCACAGAACCGTATGGCAATATAGCGGATAGGAAGTTATAAGTGCGGACAAAGGTCTTAGTTGCGGGTTTTGTTGTTTGTAAACATTTATATGTTAATATTGTAGATTGAAACCAAATGGTTTACGTTATTACTAGTGAGGTTTGGAGGAATTATAATGAAAACTTCGGACATGATACGACAGCTATGTGAACAAATGAATATCAGCGTTTCCGAATTGGCTAGACGGTTAGGCCAGTCCCCACAGAACTTCGGGAAGAAGCTGAAGCGTGAGACTATTACATTAGAAGAACTTAAGGCTATAGCAGATGTGATGGACGTTAAGTTTGAGCAGGCTTTCATTCTGCCCAATGGCAATAAAATAAAGACAGGAAATGAGTAAAGGAGGCGGCCTAATATGATGATTAGCCCGGAAGGATACTATGAAGAGTATCTCAAAGGAAAAACTGAAGAACAGATTCTGACCGTTATACGTGGGCTTAAGCAAGAAATAGGCCGTCTTAAAAATACAATGGAAAGCCCGGACTATGGCATAGTACCTATTGTGCATCCGAGTAAAGAAACGCGCCTTCACTGGACTCGTGAATACTTGGAAGGAGCCAAGCAAGCCTATGCTGAAGCTGGAGGAACTTATACCTTATCAAAGTCAGAAGAAAAGACCGCTGACTTTGATGCAAATATGGGTGCAATCTGCAAGATTAACTTTAGCATTGACGGTTTCTTTGGTGGCTACCGTAGTTATGTTATAGAACTATCAGATGAATTGAAAGCCTATACAAAATTATGGGAAGATAAAGAACCACTTTTCTTGTTAGATGATGCTAACAAGAAGCCATTTACAAAAGATACTTTCATAGCCGCACTTAAGGATCTTCACATCGGTGAATGGCGCAGGCGATATTCAACTAAGCGCTTTGGGTACATGGTGTGTGATGGTACGCAGTGGGAGTTGGAATTTGAATATAACAATGGCCATAAATCGGTAAGGTTTGATGGCGATAACTCATACCCGTATAACTTCGATAAGTTCCAGATGTTATTTGGCATTGACGATACTGAGGAGGGCAAGGATGAGTAAATTCGATATTTTGACAAAATACATACCTATGATCCAAGCGGATAGCATTGGTGAATGGGTTGTTGATAAAGAAAACAATGGAACACCAGGGCATCCGATACAGAAGCCTTTTGTGGGTTATTCCGAAATGGTACATAACTTCATTGACGATGTTTACACCTTTGAAGAAAGTAATAAAGATATTGAGCTTACTCGTTATGGAGATATTCTCAAAGCTAACGGCCTTGAATGGGGTGCGGAATCTATGAAGAATGCTGACGTTTCAAATTTGAATGCACAGTGTGTACTTGCGCTTATTATGGGTGCTGTTAGAGCCGAGCGCTTTAGCGATGGTGCATTATTAGATTTCTTTAAGAGTGGCTGTATATTGAAGTGGCTTGAAAGATTAAAACAGTATTAAGTAAAGGAGGTTTGACCTTGGATATTAATAAAATGAAAGCTTTACCGTATGATGAACTGCGGGCTTTATATAGGAACTTCCTACATAGCCAGAACATTTCAAAAGCAACAATCAATACTGCTTATGTGGACACCTTCTACCTTTGGAGAAAAGGAAGCAAAGAGCTGTTCTGGAATGCGGTGACCGCTACTGATTTTGAGAATGAGGCAAAGAATGCGTTAATAAAGGCTCTTTCTGAGAACTCGACCGGTAATGTTAGTTCACTTGTTAATGGTTACTTGTCTCATCTTAGAAGGTTCCGTTTATTCTTAGCTTCTGATGGAACTGCCGAGCCATCTGTGCTCAATCAGGGAAAAACTGCTAATCGTGCATATACTCGTAAGAAGAAAATGGATGTTGATGTTCCTTATCCGTCAATCGAGCAGGTTGAGTTTTATCTTGTAAAGTGGGACGGCCTTGAGAACTACCACCTGCAGGAGGATGCACTTAATAAACTGTTCTTTGAGCTATGCCCAAAGAATACAGACGTTATCGATATTCTTTTGAAGGCATCAACGCTTAATGATTTTTATAGTACGAACATTTTCTCAATCTATCCGGTGGCTAAGCATATATGCGCTCTGGATATTGATACGAGGCTTAAGGCCGGTGATGTTACCCTTGTTGGAGATATCCAGTATGTAACTATCGGTGATATAGAGAAGAATTTTTACTCCTTTGCCACAAAGTATTGTAGCCATCACAATCCACTCGATTATCCGATTTATGACAGCTACGTCGATGAGGTGCTTCGCTATTTTAGAAATCGTGATAGCTTCTCAGATTTCCAAGATGGAGATTTGAAAGACTATGTTAATTTCAAAGGCATACTGATTGATTTCCGTGCCTTCTATGGCTTGGATAAATTTAACCTGAAGCAAATCGACCAGTATGTTTGGCAGCTTGGGAAGGATTACTTCCCGAAGAACTACGGAAAGAAAAACAGAGGAGACAAATAGTTATGAAGATTCATTATTTCCAGAGATACCATGAGAAAGAAAATGTTGCTACAGCAAATACGATGTTGCTATTGTCTCGGCTTTATTCATATTCTTCAGATAAGTTCTTTCGCTTTTTGAAATCAGAGTTCTTTTCTGACTCCTTTGAACCAGAGATAGTTTTTAATTTACAGGAAAAAAGTGTCGAAAGTATTCCGGATGCTACTATCACACAGGAGAGCTTCAAAATTGTTGTTGAGACGAAAATGTCTGACTGGTTTTATACAGATCAGTTGCTCCGCCATTTGAAGTCTTTCAGTGATGAAAAATATAAAGTTATGATAACTTTAGCACCTGAGTTGATGAAATCAGAAAAGAAAAAAGAGTTCGAAGAGCATTTGAAGGCATATAACGCCACACAGACATATCCAGTAATGCACGTTAATACTACCTTCGAAGGGATTATTGATGCGATACGAGATGTTATTGATGACAGAGATTATGAAATGCAAGAGGTTCTGGACGATTACCTGAATTACTGCTATAACGACAAGTTAATTATTGTTTCAGATTCGTGGAAGCGTATGAGGGTTCAACTTGCTAGTACAACATTTGATTTTAATGTTAATGAAAACCTCTACTATGATAACATTGATCGTGGCTTCAGCGCCCATGATTATCTAGGGTTATACAAAAGAAAAAGTGTAAGAGCCATAGGAAAAATCATTGCAATCATCACAGCAGTCACTACGGAAGCTGGTATTGAGTATAAAGCTGAACTTGGAAAATTGACCGATGAAAGAAAGCAGCAGATAGCCAGAGCTATGGAAGACGGAAAGAAGTATGGATATGTGTTAGATGCTAACAGATACTTTTTTGTAGAAAAATTTTATGAAACTGACTTTAAGAAGATAACACCAAGAGCTCCTATGGGTTCACGAGTATTTGATTTGACACAAATTCTTGAGACAGAGCAGCTACCTGAAACTCTGGAAATCGCTGAACTTCTTAAATCTAAGACATGGGGTTAATTAAGCCTTGATATGTCCTTAAGGAACTTAAAAGTAAAGAGACATGAGGAAGAAAAATGTATCTTACACCGAGAGACGAAGAAATAATAGATATCATATTGAATGATCAGCGCGTGAGTATTCAAGCGGTAGCTTATGCAGCCTATGTGCAATTAACGCCAAACAATAAAAAGCCTGTTTCACATAGAGAATTCCATCAGATCTTCAAAGATAACTGGCAAGCATTCTACTCTTTGGAAATCGAAGACTCTGAACGTAATGACTAAAGGAGGTTGCTATGCCACGAAAAAGTAAGAATAAATTTAATATACATGGTGACATAATTTCAATAATGCGTGAGGGCTGGGAACAGATGGCTTTCGCAACGTATCGTGAGGATTATTATGAGGAGCTATCCACTCATACATGGACACTATCAAATGGGTATCCAACTAATGCCACACTTGGTGGAGGCCTTCACCGATATATGATGGCTAAGTGGTATGGTGATGATGTTCTTAGAGATTTGACAGAAAAAGGATATGTTGTTGACCATATGAATAATGACCATATGGATTGTAGGATATCTAATTTGGAATTCTTAAAGCATAACCGTAATGTCGCAAAAAGGACAGTATTTGGATAAAGAAGCTAAGCAAATGCGTTATAGGCTGGCGGTGAGCCTTTTTAAGGATTTCTCCACTGGGTGTTATCAGATTACAATCGGCTGTAATGATCACATTGTGGCGAAGGATAGCGTTGGGCAAGAGCGCCATATAAATACAATAAAGATTTTGTGCAATTGTGACTATTTGCTGGTAGTACTTGATGCAGAAGCTATTCTTACGGAATATGAAGCTGCGGGAAAGTTCTCTATAGCAAATTTACATTGTTGCGACAAACGAATTGAAGAGGCCATTGATATGAAGCTAACGGATGAAGAGAAAAATCAAGCCTTTGTAATCCGTGATGGTGTGCCGTATATGGTTATAGGAAATGGAAAGAACTTTCTAAATTCCATAAATTACGAAAAAGGATGGCTTCCACCGGGAAAGTAGTAAATGATGTTGATATGTTCCCGCCTACCGATAGTACCAAAAATGTCGTGGATATGTTTCCGAGAACGGACGGCTTGAAAGACATTCATTCTGTCATCTCGAGCCACGTGGGGTGCCAAGTTCGATACATATGGCAACAAAATCACCTGGTTTGGCTACAAAATTCATCTTGCTGTGGATACGGAAAGTGAGCTTCCCATTGCTGTAGAAGTCACACCTGCTCATGTAAATGACGGCGACATGGGACCCGCATTGATGAATAAAGCGGCTGAAGTTTCAGATATCGACATCGAATTTATCATGATGGATGCTGGCTATGACCAGCTAAAGAATTATGAAGCTGCCGATGAACTGAACGCACAAGCCATTATTCCACTTAATTTACGAAATGAAAAAGAGCCACCGACAGGGTTTTCCTCTAGCGGAACACCACGCTGCTCCATGGGGTTTGATATGGTATATTGGGGAGCAGACAAACGGT
>NZ_KE952846.1 GCF_000466385.1 Aneurinibacillus aneurinilyticus ATCC 12856 | reverse complement strand
GCAAAATCCGCTGATGCCAATACGATGCCCAGCCTTCGTTTCATAAAGCTGCTTAAAATAACTAAGTTTTATGTACCTGTATCCAAATTTGCATTTTATAACCTTTAATGTTACTTTTCATCTTTTTTATTTAAAGACTTGGCTCTAAGTTTAGCTTTCAACTTTAGGCTTGGTATTTTTTAGGCTTAGGTTTACTCTGAGGCTTTATTAACTCATACTTATGCGTCTTATAAAGTTCAAATTTGCTAAGTAAAAACCCTTCAACTTTTTTCTTGGGTTTATTAGACTCAAAATTTAACTTTGTAATTTTAAACTCAAATTCTGAGTTCCCATCCGGCAAATGGGAACGAGATAAAAAACCATACTCTATCGTACAACTTCCTTTAGATGCAAAAGAGCTAAAATCATATACAGCCTCAATACTTGCAATAATAAGACAATCATGATATTTAGGTTCTGTCAAAAAAACCGCATCATGTAACTTTTCTCCTTTTAGTATTAAATTCCTTACTTTATTCTCCATCCATTTTATGTCTTCAGGTAACACCTTAGATGTATCTAAGCTAATTTCAACATTCGTAATTTCTTTGAAAGAAAATATATCATAAGGATCTTCACTATGTAGACTTAACAAAAATTCTACCCGTTCTTTATTGCTGAATTCTCCAAATAATATCTTTTTCATCGTATCATCACGACGTATATAATTATTTTGTTTTCCTACTTTAACAATATGCTTAATGATATGGTCGTTGAGTTCCTTAGTTTCAACAGCCGTATATTCCATAATCATTTTTAGTTTTTTCTTCTCTTCATCTCTCTTTAAAATTACCTTTCCTTCATGCCTACTTTTATTAGTTGACCAATCTCTAGTTGGGTTATCTCGATCAATAGTATATTCTAAGATCAGCTCATCTTTATCCTCTACATAAGTAAATTTGTTTCTCTTACTACTTAAATGATAATTTGTAGACCTTCTAGGCATAAAATCAGAAAAGGGAATTTGTTCCTTCTTTAATGCATCAAATAATGTACAGTCTGATTCCCATGCTACTTCTCTTGTAATTATCTTTTTGTTATTTTCTTTAATTCTCTGTCTACTTCTTAAAAACTCAAACTCATCAGGACTTAACAAGCATGTTGCTAATAAAGGTACAGTGTGCTTTTTATGGGTGCTGCTTATGAAAATACCCTTTTGAGCTAAAAGTTTTTTCAAATCGTTTTCTGTTAAAAATGACGATGCTATTAATGGACGAATTTTTTCCCCATAAGGTAAGATACTATCAAAGTCCAGCTTGGAATTGTTCGTACTCTCAGTCATACTACTCTTCTCCTAACGTTTGTAAATCAAGCGAAAAGGACTTCACCATTACTTTTTCACGAAAATTCCCATCGGCAAAAAGTTGCTTCACGTTGCTAACAATATTACTATGCTCAAGGTCATTATAGTCCGGGAATAATATTATCTTTTTGTCACCCCATCCCTCAGTTAAAAAGTGAGATAATCCTATTAATCTTTTTAATCTCCATTCATCAAATTCTTCATTAACAAATAACAGTAATGTTCCTCCTTTATCCTGTTCATCTATCCTGATAGGTAGGATAGATGAATTAATATATTGAACAGGAAGTATTCGACCACTAGAATTTTTTTTCAAAATATCAGCGTTGTTGTATCCTGTTGATGGATAGACAAATCTAAAATTTTCACTGTACTTACTTGTAACGTAATTAATGACCTTTAGTAGAAAATTTGCTCTTTTATTATCCACCAGATAAACTGGTCCGTATTCTATCTCTTGTCCGAGTCTAAAATCACTTATTTTTTCAATAATCCCTTCATCCTTATCATCTTGATGATTAGATAACCAAAATATGACGCCACTAACGTTAAACCTAGCTTCATAAAGACTTGGATTAATTGATTGATTACCATACTCATTATCATGAGGAAAACATTCTAGTGTTTTTGCTATATCAATTAAATATTCTTTAAATTGATTTGTTGGCTTAGCAGGATATTTATTTGTTGTATGTTTGACTGAAATAAGAATATCCTCTTGAGTATTATTACAAAGTGGACACTCATAGGAAAATAAATAATCTATCCCATGTGTCTTCCTTTCGTTTTTACCATTTTTATGCTTTTCCCCTTCGCAACAATCAATGTCAACCCCTTTTCTCAGATCTACCCATCCAATTAATTTCAATATCTTATTTACGATTTTCTCGCCAAATTCTCCTGAACTTTTTGATTTTTCTCCAGGCATAATTCTCTCCTCCGTTATTGCTCATGATCAAAATATATTTTGTAATAGTGCTTTTTTAATTTCTCATCGAATCCCTTTTCTAATACTGGGAACTGTATATCTTCCATACTGCCTTTAATTTTTATCTCAATCCTATTATCAAGTTTTATGGTATTCTTAATATTTTTTCTCGCTTTTTGAACGGCTTCCGGGTTAATACAAAACGCTTCTTTTGTCTCAATTCGATTATCATATTCATAATTTTCTTTGTAGCTTTTAAACTCACTAATAATTTCTCTATCAACTATTACCTTCTCAGCGAATTTATCAAAGTCGAAGTTTTCATTATTAGAGAAATATGAAATAGCCTTACTTTTAAGTCTAAGTTTCTCTTCTTTATTATGATTGTTATAGTTTTGTTCACAAAACTTATCATAAATCCTTAAATATGTTTCTGTATGGAATTTATCATCTTCAACATTTCTTAAATTAAGGAATTTCTCTTTCCAATATTGAGCCTGTTCATTATTCGTTGAATCTACAATATCTACTCTAAACCCGGTTTCTGCCTCCATGTTATATACTATACATCCCTTATCCAGCTTTCTAATATCAATGCCTTTTTCACAATAAACATTAAAACCTTTATTTTTTTCCAATATCTTTAAATAAGTATCCTTATTTTCTGATTTGAATATCCCAATAGCATCCACTTTTACATTATTAATTAAACAATTGGAGAAATAAGCCATATAAAATTCCCCACTTTTAATATGCGGATGAGTAGAATTATTATATAAATGCTTTAAAATATTTGTAGCTTGTTCACAAAATTGATCACTATCATTAAATGCCACTTTTAAGTATGTATAAACTTCATTCAAGTTAATATCTGTTTCATGAAAAAATCTATACGATGGAGTTGCCTTAAAGGGGGTGAGAAAATATTTTAAAAGCGTCTCTCTCACATATATGTCATCTATTTGAGGTGTATTATTCGAAATAATATACCCTTCATTTCTCATTTTATTTCCAACTTTATGTATTACTAAATTGTTTAATATAATATCTGTAAAGTCGATCATATTTATTAGCCACCATCTTTTATTAGTATGTATTTTCCCAAAACAAAAATACAGGTAGTTAAATAATACCATATTGTTTGTGGCAATCTAAAAATGTAGCGTTTGGCA
>NZ_KE952845.1:1823-87093 GCF_000466385.1 Aneurinibacillus aneurinilyticus ATCC 12856 | reverse complement strand
AGGAAGGGGACTTCTTTCGGAAAGCTGTTAAAAACGAACAAAGGAAAAAGAATTATCTTTTTTCGGTAAAGGGTTTGTATCTGAACATAACTATATATAATATTGACAGGCTGAATCCCCTTATATATCAAGGGGTTCAGCCTACATGTTTCACCACACTACACCAAACGCAATCCTTTGGGATAGTGGTTCTTCAATTGTCCCTGTACAAGCTTGCCCCAGCCAAGCGGATATCCGTCCACCGTCACGACGATCCAGCCTTTCTCGGTCGCATCTACGAACAGACTCTCGCCCCGCAAGTAGCGACGCACTTCCTCGCTGTCTGCCGCAAAATCTATGCTTCTCTTCCATTCTCCAAACCTCAGCGCCAACACTAGCGCGTGTGACGGCTCGAATCTGTCCTTTTTCACCTTACCGAGATGCCAGCCGACCCGCGTAATCTTCAGGCCATTCAAGCGCGGCAGCCCATCCGCAAGCACATACAGCTGATCACCGAAGAGCACATAATTTCCTTCTGGAACGAACGTCAGCGTTTCCTTGCAGAACGATTCGAATAGCTTGCGCACATCCGATGGTATCGGCTTTATTTTCGCTTCTTGCACCTCTTCTGTTACCACAGCATCGGTGTGCTTGCGCAGCCGGGCGAGAAAGTGCCCTTCCCCGCGCAGCTTGTGTGGCCATAGGCGTACGGTATGCTGTAGCTCACCCGGCGTGAAGTACGCTTCCTGCGCAATCTGTTCAAGCGAAAATTCAGGATGTGCCGCAAGAAAGCCCTCGATTTGCATCTCGTTCTCCTCCTGGGCAAACGTACAGGTCGAATATACGATAACACCGCCCGGTTTTAGCATCGCTGCTGCGTCTGCGAGAATATCACTTTGCATTGCTGCACAATGGGCCACTTTTCCTTCCGACCAATCCTCGCAAGCTTCCGGCAGCTTGCGAAACATTCCTTCTCCCGAACAGGGTGCATCTACCGCGATTTTATCAAAAAATGCAGGAAAGCGTTCAGCCATACGACCCGGCGTTTCATTAGTTACAAGAATATTCCTTGCTCCCCATCGCTCCAGATTCTCGGATAGTGCCTTAACACGGGATGGGTGGATTTCATTCGCTACCAGCAGACCTTCATTCCCCAGGTATCCGGCGATATGCGTTGACTTGCCCCCTGGAGCTGCGCATAAATCCAGCACCTTATCTCCTGGCTCAGGCATAAGCGCCTCGATGACCGCCATTGCGCTCGGCTCCTGTATATAATACACGCCTGCTGCATGATACGGGTGCTTGCCCGGCCTGTCTTCTTCTGTATAATAAAACCCTGTTGAACACCATGGCACAGGTGTAAGGGAAAATGGCATCGGAGCAGTTGATTCATGCGATACTTTTCCAGGATTCAGACGCAGACCATGAGCTACATTTTCCTGATAGCTCGCAAAAAAAGCTGCCGTATCCTTCTCCCCCATCGTTCGCTTCATTCGTTCAACAAAACGTTCTGGTAGTGCAATCATCGAAACCATCCTTTTCTCTGTTTTCATGCACATAATCTTACCAAAATTATAAAAGAAAAACGAGAATACATATAAAAACGGACACCTGCCAGGCAAGTGTCCACTGTGTTATCCTTTTATATTGTTACTTTATTTTTTCGTCGTAATGTGAATTGTCAAGTTTTTGGCATCCCATTGTACATCTGCACCAAGTGCTTCACTTACGAAACGAACCGGCACCATCGTACGATTATTAACCATAAACGCTTCTTGATCCAGCTTCACTTTTTTATCGTTGACTACCGCTATAAGATCCCCGATTTTAATCTCTACTTTATTTTTATCCTTAGCTGCTATATTTTTCGTAGGGCAGAAGATTTTTCTGCCGCATTTCAATAAAAAGTGCTACATTTAAAAATACCCTGCGCTCATCCAAAAGCGGAGGGTATTCTGTCTTTCATCTAGATGTGCTGCAATAGCTTTCTGAATTCTTCATTGCGGCGCGCTTGTTCTTCATCATCTGCCAGGTCATACTTCTTCAATAAATGGAATACATGATTAAGCTCGTCCTGTGTCCGTTCCTGCTCCATATATCCCGGCAGGCCTTGAGAGATGCTTGCCGGCAGATAAGGTTCAATGGCATCGAGCTTCTTGCGTACATCTTCTAGAGAATGGTCAATGCTGCATCCATTCGTTTTTGCTTCCATTCCGTTCACCCTTTCGCTTGTTCTTTTGCCATAGCCATAGCAGGCTTGTGCCTATTTTATACGCAATCTGCCCGATTTGTGAATAGTCTATACGGAAAGGAAGGTGTTACAATGAGTAGATTTTATAAAGAAGAGAGGCAATTTTCATTTCCTCAAAACCTGCCGGGTATTCCAGGATTTCCCGGTGGCGGCTTCCCTCCTCAACCTCCAACACAGCCGCCCGGTGGACCCGGTCAACCTCCAATGCAGCCGCCTACCCTACCACCTACTTACATTCCACAGCAAAGCCAGGCCTACAGCACCCTAGCAATCGCTCCGGGAAGCCTGCGATTGTGCCTCTTCCGCTGGACGTATGTATGGCTGTCGAATGGTGATCAATTCTGGATTTGGCCGTTCTCTGTGCGGCAGCAAACAGTTACGTTTTTCCGGCATATTCCGTTCTTCGGCTATACGCTCGGCGGATTGGACACACGACGCATCGCTTATTTCATTTGTACAGCATAGTAAATTTCGAAGCAGATCCCCTCAGGATCTGCCTTTCATTTTGCCTAGGCCTGTCATGCCTGTCTTTTGCTTTGCATACATATGTGAGGTAGACATGCATGAGAGGAGACAAACAAATGACTAGTCTGGCGCTTCCCCTTCTAATAGGGCTTGGTTTGTTTTTGGGCGGAATGCATTTGATGCGCCTTGGCTTATTTGCGCTGGCGGGCAATAATCTTCATCGCTGGCTTGTGCGCTTTACGAAAACCCCGACACGCGGCATGATTACAGGTACGCTGGTGACGATGATCGTTCAGAGCAGCAGTGCAGTATCAGTCGTAACAATTGGGCTTGCAAACGCAAGATTGTTGTCATTTCCACAGACGATAGGCATTATTCTTGGCACAAATGTTGGGACAACATTTACTACCCAATTAATTGCACTAAATCCGCAAAAGTTGGCGTTGCCGATGTTTCTTATAGGCTGTTCCGTACTATGGATGCGTTCACAAATAATAAAAGCAATCGGGATGTCTCTGTGCGGCTTCGGATGCGTATTTCTTGGCATTCAGATGATGCAGACGGCAGCCGAGCCTTTGCAGCATACCTCTTTCTTTTTATCATCGCTTGCCAGCCCCGACAGCAGCTACTTTAATGGGATTTTTCTCGGCGCGGCGTTCACGGCGCTGCTGCACAGCAGTTCAGCGGTAACAGCCATGACAATGGGATTTATGAATGAGAATATCCTGACGCTCGGGATGGGTATTGCAATTGTTCTTGGCAGCAATGTCGGAACATGCGTCACCGCTGTAATGGCAGCAATCGGTGGAAATGCAGAGGCAAAGCAGGTTGCATGGGTTCATGTCGTATTGAATGTTGCGGGCGTGCTGCTGTTCCTGCCATTTATTTATCCGCTGGGAGTAACGGTTACATGGCTGACAAACGATCCGGCGATTCAAATCGCGCATGCTCAAACCTTGTTCAACGTTATTTGTTCTCTGCTGGCATTGCCGTTTACACACTGGCTCGCGCGAGCGGCCCAATATTGTATTAGAAAATAAGAAAGACTCCCGAGCATGGCCTCCACATAGAAGTAAAATGTCCCCTTCTTATCCATAAAAAAACAGGCATATGACCATGCTGCTTCGGTCATATGCCTGTTGCTGCCAGTAAGTGAGTTAATATTGTTCTGTGTTCGTTCCACCCTGTACAATCGTAACGCCACCACTGGTACCAATACGTGTGGCACCCGCTGTAATCATCGCATCTGCGTCTTCACGTGTCCGAACGCCGCCTGATGCTTTTACGCCCAGCTCCGTTCCGACGGCTTCACGCATCAGCTTGACATCTTCCACCGTGGCACCTCCTGCTCCGAATCCGGTGGAAGTCTTCACAAAATGTGCGCCTGCCTCTTTGCTTAGACGGCAAGCTCTTTCCTTCTCCTCATTCGTTAACAGGCCAGTCTCAATAATCACTTTCACGCGTGCACGATTTTCCGCGACTGCCACGACCGCTGCGATATCCTGCAATACTGTCCCATCGTCTCCCGATTTCAGCGCCCCAATGTTGATCACCATATCCAACTCATCGGCTCCATCTTCGATTGCTTTCGTCGCTTCGAACGCTTTCACTTCAGCAGTATTCGCACCGAGAGGAAAACCAATAACAGTGGCAACCTTTACCTGACTGCCTTGGAGATTTCGTTTCGACCGTCCAACCCAGTATGGGTTAACACATACAGCGAAGAATTCATTTTCTTTCGCCTCCCGGCACAGCTTATCGATCATCTCTGCTGTCGTTTCCGGTTTTAGCAAGGTGTGATCAATATACGTTGCCAGCGGCTTGTTCGCGTCTGTCATGATGTTTTCTCCTTTCGATGATCCAGCCCGAGCAGTTCATATGCTTTGGACAGGACAGAAATGTTATTCTGGTACCCATTCTTCGCCTGTTTCTCCCAGGCTGCCTCTGGCGACATCCAGGCCACAGTGTGAATTTCTTCCAATTGCGGAACAAGTGTGCCTGCCATTGCTTCCACTAAATAATAGTGCACTTCTTTTTTTACAGCGCCGAATTTTGGATTGTAATAATTATAATAAATCGTTTCCAAGGGCTGAACTACCTTGCCCTCAATTCCAGTTTCTTCGCGAATCTCCCTGAGTGCTGTCTCTTCCATCGTCTCCCCTTTTTCCCGTTTCCCCTTGGGCAGGGACGCCTTCAAATAGCGATCCTCAATAATCATAAGTTCAATCCGATTATCCTTCGTTCTCCGATATACAACGCCTCCTGCAGAAACCTCCTTTGCCATGAAACATTCCTCCTCGCAAAAACATCCTTTTTTTCAAGTTTATCGCACTATGACTGTCTTTTACCACTTTTTTCATAACATTCATTCGTAACCATAGGGACCTTTATGAGGAGAGCGCTGCCGGACTATCAGCCGCTGCCACTCCTCGATAACCGGTTCGCCGATTACATCTTTAAATTGATAATAGACAGGCCCAAGCTGTTTTTTCCATGCTTCCTTTTCCTCATTTGTTTGCATGTGGATAGCAATTAGGTGTTCTTCCTTCATTTCAGCCAACGCCTGGTCATTCATTTTTTTTGCGTATTCGCGTATCCAGGCTGTTGTTTCTTCCATCGCCGACTCAATCGCCTTCTGTTGAGTACCGGTTAGCCTATCGCATGTTGCTTTATTTATTAATACAATATACCCCAGATAGCCATGATTACTAATCGTCATATATTTTTGCACCTGATATAAGCGTTTGCTGTATATGTTAGATAATGTATTCTCTTGTCCCTGTACAACACCGCTTTGCAGCTGCCGGTATAAATCGTTGAACGAGTGACTCTCCGGCTTGGCCCCTAATCTTTTGAACTGCGCATGCAGAACGGGACCTTGCATAATACGGAAATTTTGATTTTTAAGATCATCCGTCTGCACGACAGGCCGATTTGCTGTCATCTGTTTAAAACCGTTGTCCCACAAAGCAAGACCTTTGACATTGGCATCATTAATGGCCTCGAATAACAATTCACCCAATCGGCCATCCATCGCTTCATTGACTTCTTTTTCATTTTCAAATGCATAGGGCAAGTCCATAATCATCCATGCGGGATATCGTGAAGAGATCTTGGATGTAGCAGGCGCTATCATTTCCACTTTGCCCGATTGTAGAGCATTAAATTCATTTTCATCATCAAATAGCGTCGCATTCGGATAAACGCGGATTTCAACCATCCCGTTCGTTTTCTCACGTACCAGCTTAGCAAATTTGGCAACCGCCAGCCCTTTCGGCGTATTTTCCGCGACTACATGGCTAAATCGGATGGTTACTTTCTGATCCAATCCTTCCTGCTCTGCGTCGTAGCGCACAGGCGTCTCCACGCCAAAACCAAAACCGATAGCTATAGAAAGCGATAGGCCAACGAAAAGAAATACGACCAATAGCCCTAGAGATTTCATGTCCTCTCACCTTATTCTGCATTCTTTTGTATTCGTATCATAGCATACTTTATACATGCTCCATATAATAAAAGCTCGCAGGCATTGTCGGTTTGTTTCGTCCGCCGTACCATACGCTCCACATAAAAAAGCGCCTGCTGATAGCTGGCGCTTTCTCTTCTTCCTGTACGCTTTATGCGCTCATTTTTTGGTTCAATTCCTGTATTGCCTGCTGCTGTTTCGCCTCATCGAACTCGTTCTCGCTCTTTGCCACAACAATGGTTGCCACACCATTTCCAATTAAGTTTACAATAGCACGAGCTTCCGACATAAAACGATCGACGCCGATGAGAAGCCCTAATCCTTCTACCGGAATAACCTGCATAGCCGTCAGGGTAGAAGCAAGCACGATGAATCCGCCGCCAGTAACCGCTGCTGCCCCCTTCGATGTGAGCATCAAAATCGCAATAATTGTTAGTTGCTGCGTGATGCTCAAATCAACATGGAATACCTGTGCCAGAAAGATGGTTGCCATTGACAGATAGATGGTTGTCCCATCCAGGTTGAACGAATATCCTGTGGGAATTACGAGACCGACAACCGGCTTGGAGCAGCCAAACTTCTCCATTTTATCCATCATGCGTGGTAGCACAGATTCGGACGAAGAAGTTCCCAGTACAATTAACAGCTCTTCTTTAATAAACTTGAGATAATTCCATAAGCTAAAACCATACATCTTAGCAATAATATTTAATACGATAAATACGAAGCAGAACATCGTGGTATATACCGTTATCATCAGCATACTAAGCTGCTGCAATGTTCCAATGCCATACTTTCCAATAGTAAATGCCATACCGCCAAACGCACCGATTGGCGCAAGCTTCATAACGATGCCAAGAATGTTGAAGAAAATCGTAGATAATTTCTCGAAGAAATCGATAACAGGCTTTCCTGTTTTCCCCATTGCAGTCAAACCGAGACCGAACAGGACCGAGAAGAATAAAATTTGCAGAATGTCGCCTTTAGCGAACGCTTCAAACATGTTGGATGGAACAATATGGGTGAAGAACTCTACCCAATCCATCTCTTTTGCGCTCTCGGCGTACTTGGTTATATCTCCGCTCTTCAGCTTCGCCGGGTCAAGCCCTGCTCCCGGTTTTGTAATGTTGGCTACGATGATACCGATAACAAGAGCAAAGGTCGTAACAACTTCGAAATAAATAAGAGCCTTGCCGCCAACTCGTCCCACTTTCTTCATATCACCCATGCTGGCGATGCCAAGAACAATAGTAAGGAAAATAATGGGCGCGATAACCATTTTGATCATATTGATGAACGTTTCTCCGACCACTTTCATCTCTTTGCCGACATCTGGCCAGACCGATCCGACGATAATACCAATGATAATGGCGATAACGACTTGTACCGTCAAATTCTTCAAAATCTTCACAGGACACTCCCCTTTGCAAATCGTTCTCTTTTTCTGATAGATTTATGATAACGTTTGCATCAGGAGTAAAAAAGTTTTCGTATTTTTAAAACGTTTTGTTCTTTTTGTTACACATTTTGTTCTTTTTGTTCATCAAGCCATGTGTACATTTTCATCGGGCGACCCACCGTACCGTACACCATATACGCTTTGACTTTGTCAACCGATTCAAGATACTCAAGATACCGCCGTACGGTAACACGGGACATGCCGATAAGCTGGCCGATTTCTTCAGCAGACATCTCTCCAGCCCCTCCTTTTAGACAATCGGACACCTGCTGGAGCGTAAATGCCTGAATCCCTTTCGGATATTCGGTTTCCGTATCTTCCTTTTTGTTCGTTTGTTTATTGCCAAACATCGTAAACTCGCGTGCGGTATCAAACATTGATTGCGAGAACACTGCTGACTGGTTGCGACGAAAATGTTCTTTATAGCGCAACAATGCCGCCTGAATTCGATGAAATTGAAACGGCTTGAAAATGTAATCTACGGCCCCTAATCTCATTACACGCAAAACCGTTTCCCTATCATTGGCCGCCGTCACCGCAATTACGTCCACATCCAGTTCTTGCTGCCGAATAGTACGAAGCGCTTCTAGCCCGCCTTTACCAGGCATATATAAATCAAGGATAACAAGATGAGGGGCAAGTTGCTTTACATTTTCGATGGCCTCCTCCCCGTTACGTGCACAGCCTATAACATTGAACCCTTCAACCCGCTCAATAAAAGAAGAATTAATCTCCTGAACCATCGGATCATCTTCTACAAGTAAAACATTAATCATTTTGCTCACGCTTATCATCCTCCTTACGTTCCATCGGCACCTTTACACGTACCCACGTACCGTATCCTAACGTACTTTCCACCTCAATCTCCCCTCCGCTTCGCTCAATAATTGAAGAGACAAGATACAGACCGATACCTCGCTCTCCTTTCTGTTTGGTGGAAAAGCCTTTTGTAAAAATCTGTCGTTGTATCTCTTCAGGAATGCCAACTCCATTATCTTCAACCTCGACAATGAGATAACTATCATCTTGCACAATTGATACATCAACCCGCTTGTCCCGATCATTTACTTCAACAAGCCCGTCGAAGGCATTTTCAATTAGATTTCCGATAATGATGACAAGGTCGTGATATGTCATCCCCTCAGGATACAGCTGGAATTCACTGTACGAATCAATCTGCAATAAAATATCGAGCTCCTTGGCCCGGCTAATCTTGCCAATAAGCAAGCCAGACAAATTAACATCCTGAATGCGGCCGCCAATATAATGGGCTACATTCTCCTGTTCCTCATCCAACTGAAAAATATAACGTAACGCTTCTTGCTCTTTGCCTAATTGAATCAACCCGGCAATTGTATGCAGCTTGTTGCTATGCTCGTGGTTTTTCGCACGAAGGGCGTCCACAAACGCCTTCACCCCTGTAAGTTCTTCGGCTAGCTGTGTCACTTCCGTCTTATCTTGAAAAATCGCCAGTGCTCCAGACGTTTTCCCTTTTACTTTGATCGGCATCCGATTGCTTAGAAGAAGCGTGTCGCCAATGTAGAACTGTTTATTATACAATGGACGACCAAGCTCGATAATTTCCGGAAGGCGCGTATCCGGGATGACTTCACGAATGTTCTCCCCGATCGCCTTCCCCTCCACCTTCAGCATACGACGCGCTGCTTCATTAATGACAGTAATGCGCTCATGCTCATCAATTGCAATAACTCCTTCATGAATAGCATGGAATACCGCAGTTCGCTCGTCTAGCGTCCGGGCCAATTCCTGAGGTTCCAAATGAAATGTTTGTTGTTTAATATGACTGGCCAAAAGATAGGCACATACAATTCCAAATGTTAATGTTAGTGAGAGAATAATCCCCATTTCCTTGCCCATATCTGCTATAATGGCCGATAATTTCGGCACAGTGTTACCAACCATCACCACTCCAACCTGTTGGTGTTCAGCATTCATAATTGGTGCATAGGCCCGCACACCTTCACCGAGGTCCCCTTTCACACGCTCGATGTAGATATGTTCAGCAAAAGCTGGCATCGCTTCTGTCGTATCAAACAGTGTCCCGATTCTGTTCTGGAGCGGATGAGACATCCGTTTGCCGTCCATATCTACTACAACAATATAATCGACCCCATAAATGTCCCGAACCTGCTCTACGAGCAGTTGCATACGTTTTGCACCCTCCGGCATCTCCACCGCCAGCTTGACCTCGGGCATTTGTGCAGTAACTTTTGCTGTCAATAATGAGCGCTGACTCACCTCTTCGACCTTTACGCTAGCGATTTTGCCTATTAGAATCATCGTGCCCATCAGCAGGGTGAACAAAACGATGCCGAATGCAAGCAAAGTAATTTTACGGCGAATCGGCCAATTATCCAAATGAAGCATAAGCGACTCCTCAATATACTACCAATAAAAATGGCTTGTTTAAAATTATACAAAACAATGGTAGCAAAAAAAAAGCGAAACTGGGGAAAAACAGTTTCGCTTTCATAGCTGTTTACATATTATCACGCCTTGAGCGTCTCTTCACTAAGCACGCGTGCAAACGTGCCCTTACAGTATTCAGAGCCAGGTTCATCAAGACGGACCTTACATATTTTACCGACCAGCGATTCATTTGCTTCAAACACAAGCTTCAAATAATTATCTGAATGACCTACATACAAGCCGCTATCCGGCGCTTCCTTATATGGCTCTTCCGGAATAACTTCAAGTACATCACCAACGAACTTGCCGGAATACTCAAGCGCCAGCTTATCAGATAACGCAATCAATTCATGCACGCGGCGGTTCTTTACTTCTTCATCCACCTGATCTTCCATACGAGCCGCAGGTGTCCCGCTCCGTTTAGAATACGGGAAAACATGCAGCTCTGCAAACTTCATCTCTTCAATGAAACGATACCCATTTTCATACATTTCCTCTGTTTCACCAGGGAATCCTACAATAATATCTGTTGTAATCGCTACATCAGGCAATGCTTGATGCAGCTGCTCAATTTTACGACGGAACTCGTCCGTCGTATATTTGCGACGCATGCGCTTCAATACGTTATCATCGCCTGCCTGCAGAGGAACATGCAGATGACGGCACATCTTATCGGAAGAATTCAGCACTTCGATAACTTCGTCCGTAATCTGACTCGCCTCAATCGAACTGATACGAATACGTTTCAGTCCAGGAACCTTCGTATCGAGTTCGCGCAACAGACGTGCCAGGTTATAGTCTTCCAGGTCTTCACCATATCCTCCAGTATGAATACCCGTCAGAACAATTTCCTTATAGCCGGCCGCCACTAGCTTGTTTGCCTGTTCAATGACGCTTTCCGGTTTACGGCTACGCATCAATCCGCGTGCCCAGGGAATAATGCAGAACGTACAGAAATTGTTGCAACCTTCCTGGATTTTCAGCGATGCACGTGTACGATCGGTAAATTCAGGTACATCCAGTTCTTCGTATTCGCGTGCTTTCATAATATTAGATACTGCATTAATCGGTTCACGTTCACGCAGGTACCGATTTACGTAATCAATCAGGTTGTCGCGACCAGACGTACCCACCACGATATCAACGCCTGGAATTGCCATAATCTCATGCGGTGTTGTCTGTGCATAACAACCGGTTACTGCTACGACCGCTTCCGGATTGCGCCGGATTGCGCGACGAATAACCTGACGGCTTTTCTTATCGCCTGTATTCGTTACCGTACAAGTATTTATGACATATACATCCGCGCTTTGCTCAAAGTCTATTTTTTCATATCCGGCTTGCTTGAATAGTTGCCAGAGCGCTTCGGTTTCATAGTGATTCACTTTGCAGCCGAGCGTATGAAATGCTACAGTTGGCATATATCATCCAACTCCTTACTATAAAATTCCTTCTGACTTTATTCTATCATGCTTGTTCGAACTCATATGAAACACAGGACAGCGCATAGAGCGGGGCTGTTTCCGCACGCAAAATGCGCCTTCCCAGCGAAACGCTGATGAATCCGGCTGCCTCCGCCTCTACGACTTCTTTTTCGTCGAAACCGCCTTCTGGACCGATGACAAGCAGAATTCGCGAGCCGGCTGGAACTTCGGAAAGGGCACGACGCAACGTAGATGTCTCTTCTTTCTCATATGCAAATAAAGCATAATGGAATTGTGTCACCGATGCAAGTAACTCGCGCCAGGTTAGCATATTGGCGATATTCGGTACCTTGCTCCTGTGTGACTGTTCAGCCGCTTCCTTGGCGATTTTCTGCCACCGCTCTCTGCGCTTTTTCTCTTTTTTATCATCCAGCTTAACTACCGTACGCAATGATGTGAACGCGCAAAAAGAAAAAGCACCGAGCTCAGTGCCTTTCTGAATGACCAACTCCATTTTATCACCTTTGGGCAATCCCTGTGCAATGGTAACTTGCACCGGAAGCTCGCGGCTTGGAAGGTCTTCTTCAAGGATGCGCACCCGCACTGCATCAGCGCCAATTTCTTCGATTGCTCCACGCACATCACGCCCCTGCCCATTGCAGCAGATGATTTCATCACCAGCACGTGAACGCATAACGCGCGCAATGTGGTTCACATCGTCACCCGTAATCACCACATACTGCTCCTTCATTTGCGAAGGATCTACAAAGTATCGCTGCATGCTACATCCCTCATTCTGCTTTTCTTTGTGCTATCAGGCATACCCAGCCGGATTTGATGTCACCCCTGTCACGAATACTAGGTGGTGCTACCCTGTCAGTATCAGCATAACGGGAGCCGTCCTCTTTCTCATACATATCGTGCATGTAATGTGCATCCGTAATACGGAAACCAGCCTTCTCCATCGCGGCTCTTACGTCGGCCTCTTTTTGAGTAATAATACCTGATGTAATGAACAAACCACCGGGCTTCAATGTCCTGGCTGCATCTTCGACAAATAAAGCGATAACTTCAGCCAGAATATTAGCGACGATGATATCGACTGGACCGTCGATACCATCGAGCAGATTATTCTGTGCCACAGTTACTGTATTCTTGGTACCATTCAATTCAACATTTGTTCTTGCGGATTGAACAGCGACCTCATCGAGATCAAGTGCCCGAACAGAGGAAGCCCCCAGCTTCGCGGCTGCGATGCTGAGCACACCCGTACCGCAACCGACGTCTATAACCGTTTCGTCACCCGAAATCGCTTCATCCAATGCCCGAATACACATCACCGTTGTCGGGTGCGTTCCTGTACCGAATGCCATGCCTGGATCGAGTTCAATAATAAGCTCATTCTCCTTCTCCGGCACATAGTTCTCCCATGTAGGAGTAATCGTGATTCGTTCGGATACTTCTACCGGTTTATAGTATTTCTTCCAGGCGGTTGCCCAATCCTCCTCCTGCACTTCCGCAAGCGACACCGCTCCGGAACCGACCTCGATGCCATATGCAGAAAGACCCTGAATCGCCTGTTCGATTTGTTGTACGGTTTGTTCTATCTGATCGCTCGCGAGAAGATAGGCTTTTACGATGACGCCTTCGGATGGATAATCTTTTGCCGATAGCTGATAGATTTCTCCAAATGTATCCTGCCACTCACGTTTCAGTACTTCCGGGTCTTCAATAACAACACCAGAGGCACCCGCTTCCTGCAAAATATTCGAAACCGCTTCGATTGCCTCCTGCGTTGTGTGAACGCTAATTTCAGACCAATTCATCCGATTGTCCCATCCTCTCGTTTGCTATCAAGCTTGCCTGCTTACATTTCTCCGCGCAGTACTTTTTTCATTTTATCGAAGAAAGAAGGCTCATGTCCGCCATGCACTTCTTGACCGCTAATTTCAGCAAACTCACGGAGCAATTCTTTCTGTCTATCGTCCAGCTTGGTCGGTGTTACTACTACTACGTTTACATGTTGATCACCCTTACCGGAGCGATTGAGGTATGGAACCCCATGTCCGCGCAGGCGAAATTTCGTTCCTGTCTGCGTGCCCGCAGGTATCTTTAATTTTACCTTGCCGTCAAGCGTCGGCACCTCGATCTCATCGCCAAGTGCAGCCTGAGCGAACGTAATCGGTACCTTGCAGAAAACATCATTACCATCACGTTCAAAGAATTCATGGTTTTTTACACGGAACACAATGTACAAATCGCCCGGTGGTCCGCCATTCACTCCTAGCTCGCCTTCGCCGGCGATACGCATTCTTGCCCCGTCATCTACCCCTGCAGGGATCTTAATATGAATTTTGCGGCGAACCTTTTCCTTTCCGCTGCCGTGACACTTGCTGCATTTTACAGATACAAACTGGCCGCTTCCTTTACATGTCGGGCAGACACGTCTGTTTACGACACGGCCAAACGGTGTATTCTGCACAACCTCCTGCTGTCCAGAACCATCGCATGTATGGCATGTTTCCACCTTGCTACCTGGTTCAGCACCCGATCCATCACATTTAGAACAGGTTGCTTCCTTCGGAATTTCAATATCCATTTCTTTACCGAAGACCGCTTCTTTGAAGTCAATCTGCATCGTATACTGCAGATCATCCCCCTGGCGTGGGGCGTTCGGATTGCGTCGTCCGCCGCCACCGCCAAAAAACATATCAAAAATATCACCAAAGCCACCGAAATCGCCACCGCCGCCAAATCCGCCCTGCTGGGCTCCAGCATGACCAAAACGATCATACGATTCCCGTTTTTGTGAATCGCTAAGAACATCGTATGCCTCTTTGACTTCCTTGAACTTCTGCTCCGCATCCGGCTCTTTGTTGACATCCGGATGATACTTGCGCGCCAGCTTACGGTATGCTTTCTTTATTTCATCTTCCGAGGCGGATTTGCCTACGCCCAACACCTCGTAATAATCGCGTTTGCTCATACTCTTCACTCCCGCACTGTTTCACTCATAAGGTTCATCATATATCAAATTGCGAAAAAAAGTCAAAGCCAAGTTTGCCCCTGACTTTGACTTTTTTTTCATCAAACGTTACGCATTATTTTTTTTCGTTTTCATCCACAACAGTATAGTCAGCATCTACGACATTATCATCGTCTTTTTTACCGGCTTGCTCTGCACCTTGTGCTCCTTGCGCCGCTTGCGCCTGTTGTGCAGCCTGTTCATACAGTTTTACAGACAGCTGCTGTACGATTTCCTGCAGCTCGTCTTTTGCCGTACGGATCGCTTCAAGATCCGTTCCTTCGAGTGCGGTTTTCAGTTTATCCTTTGCTGCGTTCGCTTTGTCGATCTCAGCTTGCTCTACTTTATCGCCAAGGTCACTCAGCGTTTTCTCTGTCGCAAATACTAATTGATCGGCTTCGTTACGCAATTCTACCTGTTCTTTACGCTGTTTATCCGCTTCGGCATTTTCTTCTGCTTCTCGCACCATACGTTCCACTTCCTCATCACTTAAGCCAGAAGAAGAAGTAATCGTAATTTGCTGTTGCTTACCTGTGCCAAGATCTTTTGCCGATACGTTTACGATACCATTGGCATCGATATCGAACGTAACTTCGATTTGCGGAATGCCACGTGGTGCCGGCGGAATGTCGGTCAACTGGAAGCGGCCCAGCGTTTTGTTATCATGGGCCATTGGACGCTCACCTTGCAGAACATGAATGTCTACTGCTGTCTGATTATCGGCTGCTGTAGAGAATACTTGGGACTTGCTAGTCGGGATCGTCGTATTGCGGTCGATAAGCTTTGTCATAACGCCGCCCATCGTTTCGATACCGAGTGATAGCGGAGTTACATCAAGCAGAACAACGTCTTTTACATCACCTGTCAGCACACCTGCTTGAACAGCGGCGCCAAGAGCTACTACTTCGTCCGGATTTACGCCCTTATACGGCTCTTTACCTGTGAATTTCTTAATCGCTTCCTGAACAGCCGGGATACGTGTAGAACCACCGACAAGAATAATTTTATCGATTTGGGAAGGCTGAAGGCCTGCATCTGACAACGCTTGGCGAGTCGGCACCATCGTACGCTCAACCAGCTGTGCGCTCAATTCTTCGAACTTTGCGCGAGTCAAATTTACTTCCAAATGCTTCGGACCAGTTGCATCCGCCGTGATAAACGGAAGCGAGATTGTTGTAGTAAGTACGCCGGAAAGATCCTTTTTCGCTTTTTCCGCTGCATCTTTTAGACGTTGCATTGCCATGCGGTCAACAGATAGGTCAATGCCGTTCTCTTTTTTGAATTCCGCTACCAGATAGTCGATGATAACTTGGTCGAAGTCATCCCCACCTAACTTGTTGTCTCCGCTTGTCGCCTTTACTTCGAAAAAGCCATCGCCAAGCTCAAGAATGGACACGTCAAACGTACCGCCACCGAGGTCATATACAAGAATCGTTTGGTCATCTTCCTTTTCCATTCCGTAAGCAAGCGCTGCGGCTGTTGGTTCATTGACGATACGGAGCACTTCAAGACCCGCGACTTTACCAGCATCTTTCGTCGCCTGGCGCTGGCTGTCGTTAAAGTAAGCCGGTACTGTAATAACAGCCTGTGTTACCGTTTCACCGAGATATGCTTCTGCATCAGATTTAAGCTTTTGCAGGATCATTGCCGATACTTCCTGCGGCGTGTATTCCTTTCCTTCAAGGGTAACTTTATGGTTCGTACCCATGTAACGCTTAATGGAGATAACTGTGTTATCAGGGTTTGTGATCGCTTGACGTTTTGCAGCCTCGCCGACAATTCGTTCGCCGTTTTTGAAAGCGACTACGGAAGGCGTGGTGCGGTTGCCTTCTGGATTTGGAATAACGACTGGCTCGCCGCCTTCCATAATTGCTACGCAAGAATTTGTAGTACCTAAGTCAATCCCAATTACTTTAGCCATTATATGTTGACCAACCTTTCTAAGTGTATTTATTATGGTTTTTTAGGAGCTTACTTTTACCATAGACGGTCGAATGACACGATCTTTGAGCTTATACCCCTTCTGGAATTCTTCGATAATCATACCGGATTCATACTCGCTGCTCTCTTCCTGCATCACTGCCTGATGCATGTTCGGATCGAACGGTTCTCCAACGCCAGGCACCACGGTAACCCCTTCTTGTTCAAGCACCTGCTGCAATTGACGGAACACCATCTCGATACCTTCTTTTAGGGCGCTTGTATCCTGGGCATCCTGACTTGCAGCAATAGCCCTCTCAAAATTATCAATTACCGGCAGAAGCGCCTCAACAGCACGCTGTGAAGAATATTTGAGCATCTGCTCCTTTTCCTTATTGACGCGGGTACGGAAGTTCTGCAGGTCAGCATGCGCCCGCAGATATTGATTGTTCAGCTCTTCCTTCTCAGCCTTAAGTTGCTCAATTTGGGCAAGCAATTCTTCCTCGCGAGTTACACCGGAAGACTCATTGGCCTCCGCTGCGGCCTCTGACTGCTCGCTTTTCTCAGAATGTACAGATTCAACTGCCTCTGCCGCAGCCTCTTGTTGCTTTATTTCTTCCGATGTTTCGGCAGTTTTTTTGTTCTCTTCTGACACAGTACTTCCCCCTATTCATCTAATAGTATAGCTGGAGACTTCTTGCGGATGACCGTATGTATGCGCAAAATGGCGCGGCTTACTTCACCAGCCGTCTGCAGGGCATGCAATTTGACCGGTGCAGGGTCCACCACCCCAGCCACCAGCATGTCGGCGCATTCTCCGGTGTCAAAATCAAGACCGATGCTAGACATTCCCGTTTCGGACTGCGCCGCTTTTACTTGTTCAATTTTCTCAAGCGGATTAAAACCGGCATTGCGCACCATTTGGGCAAAAGGCCTGCGAAGCGAAGCGGCAACCGATTCTACACCAAATCCTTCCATTCCTTTAACCGAATGGCGCCATGTTTCCAGGTGCCTGGACAGGAATAATTCAGCGCTACCCCCACCAGGAAGATAGCCGCCACGAAGCGAAGCCTGGACAGCCGAAGCCGCATCTTTGGCGATGCGTTCCCGCTCACCGACCACCTCGCTTGTCGAAGCTCCAATAATCATCGTCGCCTCAGGCATACCTTGCCCGCCTATGATCCGCACATGATTAAGTGATTCGTCAAACTCCAGTTGTTCTGCATATCCAAGCGCACGTGAAAGCTCTGCTATGCTTTTATCCAAAGCAGTACGTTTAAGCGAACGTGCACCGGTGTATCGGGCAACCCGTTCCCTTTCCGAACGGAACACCCGATGAAGCACTAGAATTCCATGGTCAAGACAGAACTCTTCTGCTATACTATCACAGCTTCGGTCAAGCACCACTGTATTCACGTTCAATTCCAAAAGCTTCTCAAGGTTGCGCCGGTACTCTTCTTTTACATGCAAGTACCGCTGAAATCCTATTTCTGTACCTAGCGCCTCATCATCCATTTCTTCGGGTGCAAGCGCGTCATTCAACACAAGAAGGCGTACATTTACAAGACGGGTGGGCATCTCGCGAGATAAAGGATGCTGATTTATAATAACACCGTTCAGCACTTTATTCTCCGCGCCTTCACGTGCCGTAACCAATTCACTGAAAGAAAAGTCCTGCTCAAGCATCTTTTCCTGTCCGACAAGTCCGGCTCCTTCAATAACAAGACGGGCAATATCTTCCTGTTCCCTTCCCGCAATGTATGCAATATGAAACAGACGCTCATCATCGAACCCTTCGATCGGCAACGCAGCATCCCTGAGTCGGTCTACTGCTTCCTTGATTCCAAGTTCGATGCCAGCAATCACCCTGGCGATTGGAACTCCTCGCTGCACCTGCGCTACACCCTCGGCAACAAGCGATGCAGCCAGCAAGGTGGCTGTCGTCGTCCCATCCCCCACTTCACGCTGCTGTGAACGGGCAAGGCCTATCATCAATCGGGCAGCCGGATGTTTCACTTCCATCTCTTCAAGGATAGTGACCCCGTCATTCGTAATAATAACGCCACCTTGTTCGTCTACCAGCATCGTGTCAAGCCCTTTGGGGCCAATCGTTCCTTCGACGGAACTTGCAACCGCCTGTACCGCATTCATATTATGAAGCAGGGTGGATATCCGTTCATCCCCTGAGCCATCCCGCTCCGTCGGATGTGAACTCATAAGCATCCCCTTTTATTCACTAATTATACCGGACTCTTATGGCCCGTTTTTATAGAAACGTTCAAACGCATCGGTTAAATTGCCCGAAAGCTCGCTCAAAATTGCCATGACACGGGCATACTCCATTCGAGTCGGCCCCAAAATACCTACCGTTCCGACCGGCTGTCCATCCAGGTGATAAGTGGCTGTAATGATGCTACAGCCGCTAACAGCCTGTTCTTCGTTCTCTGTGCCAATTCGTACACGAAGCCCGGTTTGCTGCGAATCAAACAGGCGCACTACCATTTCATTCTGCTCAAAAAGTGTTAAAATATCCCTAACTTTATCCACATCGCGAAATTCGGGCTGCATCAAAATATTGGTCGTTCCCTTCAATACGATGTGATCGTCCGGTTCATGCTTCAACGTCTCTTCAAGTACTGTCATGAGTTGCTCATATTGCTGAATATAGCGGCCCAGTTCTTTTGCCACCTCGGCATGCAGACGCTGTCTTAGCTCTGTCATTGCCACGCCGGAAAGCTTATCGTTCAGCAGGTTTACTACCCGCTCCACTTCCTCTATCTCCATACCCTCCGGCAAGGAAATAGTCTTATTCTCGACCTTTCCCGTGTCTGTTACAAGAATAACAACAGCGGATTGCCGGGATAGTGGAATCATCTGGACTGCTTTAAGTCGAGTCGTTTTTATGTCGTGTCCAAGAATAATAGACGTATAATTCGTCAATCCGGAAAGGATGGACGCCGCCTGGTTCATCACCTGTTCGAATTCATAAAATCGTTCGGCAAATAGTCGGCGGATGTATGAGGCATCCTCTATCTGCACAAAAGGCATGCGAGCAAGCTGGTCCACATAAAAACGGTAGCCCTTATTGGAAGGAATGCGTCCTGCCGATGTGTGCGGCTGCTCCAGATAGCCCATCTCTTCCAAATCCGCCATCTCATTGCGGATGGTAGCAGAACTATATCCAATGTCTTCCCGTTTCGAAATCGTGCGTGAGCCAACTGGTTCGGCGGAACGGATATAGTTGTCTATAATTGCTCGTAAAATCATTTGCTGACGTTCCGTAAGCATGCTGCCCCTCCTTTGTTAGCACTCCTAGATAATGAGTGCTAAAGAGCTTACTTCCAAAATACCAAAGGAGATCAAACTTTGTCAACTAGCCCTAAAAATCTTGCGAAAACCTCGTTTCCTAACGGAATGCCACGATGGGTCAAATGCAGGCGTTCCCCACTCCATGCAAGCAGGCCAAGCGCGATAAGCTCACCGATAACCGGACTGAATTGCTCTTGAAGCGTTATGCCGTACCGGTGCCGGAAATCGTTTGCGGATACGCCTTCCATCATTCTCAGGCCCATAATCATATGATCTTCCATTTGTTCAGCACGGCTCACAGTGAATTGCTCAACTCGCGGCAGTCCTTTCTCACCCGTAAGCTGCATATATTGTGCAAGCGGCCCCGCATTCACATGCCGCTCCCCATTTACGTAGCCATGTGCTCCTGCCCCAATGCCGTAATAAGACTCATTACGCCAGTATGTCATATTATGACGGCTCTCAAATCCGGGTCTGGCAAAGTTGCTAATTTCATATTGACGGTATCCGTGCTTCGCCATTTGCTCCATTAATCGTTCATACATGATGACTTCTTCATCTTCTGTTGGTAAAGGAAGCTGATCTTTTTCATATAGCGTATGAAAAAGCGTATTTTCTTCCACTTTCAGACTGTAGGAAGAAAAATGGGGCAGATCAAGCCCGAATGCCTTGTCCAGCGTATCTTGAAAATGCACCACTGTCTGGTCAGGCAAACCGAAAATCAAGTCAATCGAGATATTCTCAAAGCCTGTTTTCTTCGCATTCTCCAAACTGCGCAGCACTTGTTCGCTGTCATGGATACGCCCGATTCGCTTCAATAAATCATCGTTAAACGATTGTACGCCGAAGCTAATCCGATTCACGCCGCCCTCTCTCATAATCGACAGCTTCTCCATATCGGTTGTTCCGGGATTTGCCTCCATCGTAAACTCCAAATCTGCACTCCGTTTCGGAAAATGCCGATGTACCATCTCAAGGAAATATGCCATCTGCTTCGGATCGAGAAACGTTGGCGTTCCTCCCCCAACAAAAATGGTTCTGATTTCTTCCGGAGGAAAATAGCGTACTGTTTCTTCCATTTCTTTATTTAAAACATCTAGATAATCCCACACCAATTGCGGATTCTTCGTTACATACGAATTAAAATCGCAATAGTAGCATTTATTGGTGCAAAATGGGATATGGATATATACGGCCTTTGTCATACCGCATCACCTCTTAACAACCTGTAGTTAGTAAGAAAAACTCACGGGCATCGCCGCTCGGTACTAGCAAAAAAAGAGCGGAAGTAAAAAGCCTTTTACCCCTCGCTCCTCATCGTTTCGTTCGTAATGAATTATTCGTCCATTTTAAGCACCGCCATAAATGCTTCCTGCGGTACTTCTACGCTTCCGACGGATTTCATGCGCTTCTTCCCTTCCTTCTGCTTCTCGAGCAGCTTACGCTTCCGGGAAATATCGCCGCCGTAGCATTTGGCAAGTACATTTTTGCGCATCGCCTTAATCGTTTCGCGCGCAATAATCTTATGCCCGATAGCCGCCTGTACGGGCACTTCAAACATTTGTCGTGGAATCAGCTCCTTCAGCTTCTCACATAGTACGCGTCCGCGTTGATAAGCAGTATCCCGATGCACAATAAAGGACAGGGCATCCACCACTTCACCGTTCAGCATAATATCCATTTTTACCAGCTTGGACTTTTTGTAGCCGACTAATTCATAGTCAAACGACGCATACCCTTTCGTACTTGACTTCAACTGGTCAAAGAACTCAAAAACAATTTCAGCCAGCGGCATTTCATACACGATCTGCACACGCGTCTCGTCGATATACTGCATATCAATGAAGTCACCGCGCTTGCGCTGGCATAAATCCATAATTGCACCAACAAAATCTTTCGGCACCATAATTGAGGCCTTAACGTATGGCTCTTCAATAAAATCTATTTTCTGTTGGTCCGGCATGTTCGACGGATTCTCGATGGAAATTTTTTCTCCATCCGTTTTTGTCACATGATAGATAACGCTTGGTGCCGTCGTGATAAGGGGAATGTCGAATTCACGTTCGATACGCTCCTGAATAATCTCCATATGCAGCATACCTAAAAAGCCGCAACGGAAGCCAAAGCCGAGCGCCTGCGATGTCTCCGGCTCGAATTGCAGCGATGCATCGTTCAGCTGCAATTTCTCAAGCGCTTCTCGCAGATCGTTGTAATCCGCGCTATCCACCGGATACATGCCGCTGAATACCATCGGATTCACCTTACGATAGCCTGGTAGCGGTTCGCTTGCCGGATTTTCCGCCAGCGTAATCGTATCCCCGACCCTTGTGTCACGAACCGTTTTGATGCTTGCAGCGATAAAGCCTACATCGCCCACTGTTAGTTCGTCTACTTGTTTCGGGAACGGTGCATGTGTACCAACCTCAGTCACTTCGAATACACTGCCCGTCGCCATCATTTTAATTTTCGAACCTTTTTTCACAGTACCGTCTACTATACGTACATAAGCGATAACGCCGCGGTACGCGTCATACAGGGAATCAAAGATAAGCGCCTTCAATGGTGCATCCGGGTCCCCGGTCGGAGCAGGCACCTTCGCTACTACCTGTTCCAGAATTTCTTCGATTCCGATACCTGCCTTGGCTGAAGCAAGCACCGCATCGCTAGTATCGAGACCGATTACATCTTCAACTTCCTGCTTTACACGATCCGGTTCTGCGCTTGGCAGATCGATTTTATTAATTACCGGCAGAATCTCAAGATCATTATCCAGCGCCAGATACACATTGGCCAGCGTCTGGGCTTCAATTCCCTGCGCCGCATCCACAACGAGCAAAGCACCTTCGCAAGCGGCCAAGCTACGTGATACTTCGTACGTAAAGTCGACGTGTCCTGGCGTATCAATCAGGTGAAGAATGTATTCTTCGCCGTCTTTCGCCTTATATTTCAGCTGAACGGCATTCAGCTTAATTGTAATGCCGCGTTCCCTTTCTAAATCCATTTGATCCAGGAACTGATTTTCTCGCTCCCGTTCGGTCAACGCACCGGTAAATTCAAGAATGCGGTCAGCCAGCGTCGATTTACCGTGGTCAATGTGAGCGATGATGGAGAAGTTTCTGATTTTCTCCTGTCTTTGTCTGCGATCCATACAATACCTCCCACGAGGAAAAAATGCACTAATGATTATTATATCAGGCGCTGGTACGAACAGCAATTTAAATATCAAGACGTGTTAAAGTCTTGGGGAATGAAGTTAAAACCTCAGCGCCCTGACTTGTAACATGTATATCATCCTCGATCCGGACGCCGCCTACCCCCGGCACATAAATGCCCGGCTCAATTGTAAATACGGCACCGGCCTCTATCGCTTCTTCATTAGCTCCATGAACGGAAGGATATTCGTGCACTTCTAGGCCAAGTCCATGACCGGTGCGATGAGTGAAATATTGTCCATAGCCCTCATCTTCAATTACATGCCGCGCCGCACGATCCACTTCAGCCAGCGGACGCCCGATTTGTACAGCACGAATGGCCGCCTCTTCCGCCTTAAGTACTGTATCGTATATATGCCTCTGCTTTGTCGAAGGCTCGCCTGTCACGAATGTACGGGTAATATCTGAACAGTATCCATCCTTAAACACGCCGAGATCAAACAGTAGAAATCCGCCTTCCTTCACCTGTGTCTTTCCCGGAACACCATGTGGCAGTGCGGAATTGGCTCCTGCAAGCACCATCGTGTCAAACGCTGGTGCATCCGCCCCTTTCCTCTTCATTATGTACTCAAGCTCAGCCACTATTTCTATTTCTGTTATGCCTGCTTTAACCTTTTTTAATCCTTCCGCCAGCACATCCTCCACCAACTCTGCCGCAGCCCTGATTTTTAAAATTTCATCAGCCGATTTCCGGTTGCGCAGCTTTGAGATAAAGCCACCCACATCATTAAGAACGGGATTTCCAAATACCGAAGTCAATTGCTCTGCCTGGCTTAGCTTCATATATTCCTTTTCTACTGCTATACACCGAGCTGCCGCCCCGCCGTTCTGCTTCACTTTAGCGTACGGATTATCCGTATCCTGTATGCCTACAATCTCCTGAATTAATGCATTCGTGCCGCCTAGCACTGATTCTGCCTTTCCCTGCTCCAACGAAGGCAAGAATAATACCGCTTTATCATCCCGCAGCAAAAGGCCAAGAAAGCGTTCATGCGGATCACACACAAAACCAGTCAGATATGCCACTGATAATGGAGAAGTAATAAGTGCAGATTCGGCTCCCATACTTTGCAGTTCCTCACGCACACTGTTCAATCGCTCCAAATACATACTCATTTTTGGTTCCCCCTCATTTGTGTTGTTCTATATAATTCTCGTTCATACTGTTCTTTCCTCTCAATATGCCTTGCAATAAGCGTATGACAAAACGAAAAAGAAACCGCATCGGCGATTTCTTTTTTCATCATAGCTTATCCATAATCCATTTCATCATATTTCGTGTGGCCGTAACTACCCAGTTTCGCACACTGTTTCCTGTATGACTAATCCAGTTCTCGCTTGACATTCGTGCGGAGGACAATGTGTCTTCCGTTACAACCTGCTTGCCCAGCACTTCTACTTCAAAGCGTCCGTTCTCTACCTTCTTAATATAAAACCCCTTCACAGGCTGATCCGAGGCTCCTTCAATGCGCTGGATGCCTTTCTCCGCCAGATTAATGCCGCACAGAATACCTGCAAATAAGACTCCGACAAGCAAAAAGAATTTGGCGGTCAGCTTCACCGTGTTCCCTCCCGCTTACGATCGTTTCGGCTGCGTCTTCGCATTCGCTTTCTCCGCTTCCCAATACACTTCAGCTATCGCTTCCGCCAGCACATCCGCCGTGCGATAGCATTCTTCTAGTGTATTATCAACACCCCCTACTTCAACCAGGATAGCATTCGGTGAAACGGATTGGTTATATTCACCATTCCCACCTTTTTTGCCAAATATACCTTTGGACAGGCCCGGGTATTTCTTTTCGACTACATTATGCACTTTGAGTGCAAACTGCTGATTTTTCTCCCAATTTTTGTTGCGCATGCCGACGACGAAGTGGATTTGTGCGTATGATTTTCCGTCCAGGGCAACCGTTGTAGATTTGCGTCGGAGCGAGTCACGGTGAATATCGATGAAATAGTCCAAATCCCGGTTTTGGGCCATCACGGCTTTGACCGCTTTTAACGATTCAGCATACGATAGCGCATATGGAGCACCCCGATTAATGAGTCGGCCCGTAAAATCTGTCGTGCCTACCGATGAACCGATGCCATTCTTCTCAAGGGTTTGTGCAAGGCGCCGACTCACAAGCGTAACGTTTTTCTTCGAATCCATCGCCAAATCCGGATTGTTCTTAGCACGTGCCTCTGGAACAGCATGCACCCATGATTCCCGATTATGAGTGTTATAAATGAAAAAAACTTTTCTACCGTTCGTAGACAGCACTTCCTGCTCCATCGGCTTCTCCTCTTGCACCTTTGCCTGGGAATCCGTTCCTGTCGCTGCATCTTTTTTCAACGCTTCCGGAGGCGGGGATGATTCGAAGGGCAACTCGCTTAGCGCGAGATCTTTTCCTGAGACGAGAACTTCCGTATCAAATAGACTAAAACCCGGCAATTCGTTGCCGAGAAAACTGCGGGGATCTTTCGGATTAATGCTGGTGATCAGGCGAAATGCTAAGGAAGATACATTAATGTTCTCCTCAGCCTTTTGTACGGCTGTAAAATAAGGAATTTCGTAGCCCATAGTACGAAGCAGTACGCCGCTCGACATCGCTACCGTCATCTTTCCTACTTGCTGTGAAGATAATCCCTTACCTGCCTGCGAAGCGAAGAGAATTCCCATTAATACAAAAATAACCGCCGTGCTCAGCGAAAGGACGACAAAACTTTTTTGTACGCCTGCCCCATATAAATTAACAATAAAATTGCGACTTTTCCTCGACATACTGCGTTCTCCTTTCCTGTTGCTCGGATGGTTGTCCATCGTCTTCACCATGCTTTCTACTAATCTATGAATCCGATACGGGACATAGAACCGATTTTCCAGAAAAAGAAGAGCGAAGAAAAAAACGCTTGTGCTTTCGCTCCATAAAAAAGAACCGCCACCGTTTTTCCCTCAAAGGAATCCGAATATTTGGCGGTTCCTGTCCATGCTTCGTTGACGGACACAGTATTTAACTTTCTTCCCCATAACATTAATGCGTATAAGCAGACACATTATCCATATCAATAGAACGATGAAGAGCCGCATTCAGACCACTGGCAATGATATTAGCAATATCTTCGACGTAGTCATCAACTTCTTTTGGCGTAACGATAAGATTATGACCGAGCGGGGCAAGCACCTCATGAATGAGCTGGCGCTTCTCGGTTTCCTCCAGCTCGCCTATCATACCGAGAATTGTTTTTTGCTCATCTTCATTCGGCATATCCTCCTCCGTGTATCGTTTCACTTTACCTGGAAGAGAAAAACCACCAGGCATCAGGCGGCTTGCAGGCTTTGGATTTTTTGCCTCGTTAAGCTGACGACCCAGATGGGCAAGCATATACGAAATCGTGTCATGAACAATCGTTGTCGCATCAACCACGGTAGGTACCCCTACCGCGATGACCGGAATACCGAGCGTTTCCTTTGTCAACGGCTTTCGCTTGTTGCCAACACCGGAACCGGGGCTGATTCCTGCATCCGATATTTGTATTGTCGTATTGACACGCTCCAGCGCACGTGAGGCAAGCGCATCAACTGCAATAATAAAATCAGGCCGCGTTTTCTCAATAATTCCGTATACAATTTCGCTCGTCTCGATGCCGGTAATGCCAAGCACACCGGGCGAAACAGCACTAACCGGCCGATATCCTTCTTCCACACGGTCAGGCATAAGTTCGAACAAATGACGGGTTACCAGTACATTCTCTACTACCAGAGGACCGACCGCATCAGGCGTAACGTTCCAATTACCCAAACCGACAATAAGTACACTGTCTTTTTCTTTCAAGCCTAGTGCTTCGAGGAATGCATGAAATTCTTGGGCAAAGCGAGTGGCTACCCGATCCTGCAATTCTGAGTCTTGTGAACGCAGGCCTGGCACTTCCAAAGTAACATAGTGCCCCGGCATTTTGCCAATTCGTTCCGCACCCTCCATCGTTTCAATAACCATCTTTGATACAGTAATCCCTGCTTCTTCCTCACTATGAAAACGAACACCGGCAAGCTCCTCCATATGTTTCCGTGTCGCCATCTCGCGCGCTTCTAGCGCCAGATCCGTCCGTACAGCATATACGCTTAAATCAAGCCGTTTTTCCATGCATATCACCTCGTTTTCATACTCTCCCGTTCCTTGTTTATTTATACGAAGAAAAACCTTCTTGCAAACCCTGGTAGCACATGATACAATTTCTCTTGTTGACTTTATAACAGTAGTATTATCGGATGCACCAAGGAGGTGAATCTCATGCCAAATATTAAATCCGCGATCAAGCGTACAAAAACGATTGAAAAGCGCCGCGCACACCGTGCCGCTCAAAAATCTACTCTACGCACTGCGATCAAAGGAGTAGAGGTTGCTGTAGCAGCAGGCAATGTAGAAGCAGCTAAGACTGCACTGCAGGCTGCCAGCAAACATTTGGACAAAGCAGTAACCAAAGGTCTGATCCACAAAAACGCAGCTTCCCGTAAGAAGTCTCGTTTGGCGAAGAAGGTTAACGGCCTGTCCGCTTAAGCATATATGAATGCATTCATATTAAGAAAAAGCGACCTGTAATATGGTCGCTTTTTCTTTTATTCTATGGTGTATGCATACTATCTTTTAATCCTAGAATAAAAAGTTCAAGAGCCAGCACTTTATCAATCTGTCCTGTTTTAATTCGGATGTCTTCCTCCGCAAGCTTGTGAATAATCCGCTTAAGAGTCCGTTCGTTGAATGCATGCGCCTGCTCGCTCGCCAGCTTGGCAACATATGGATGAATACCAAGCAATGAAGCCATTTGCTGTTGAGAATACCCGCGCGGCTGCAATGTTTTAATCTGAAGCAAAATGCGGAACTGGCGCGCAAGTAACGTGAGAATCTTTAAGGGTTCCCCTTCTCCTTTCGTTTCGCTGCTACCGGTATTAAGTTGTTGGAGGTCATAATACATCCGCATCGCCTCTTCAATTTGCAGACGAGCAATTTTATCGATTAACCGAAAAATATCATGTTCCAGCTCCCGTGTCGCCAGCTTCTCCACAATAGGTTCGGTAATCTCTCCATCTTCGCCTACATAGGCTGCCAGCTTCTCAATTTCCTTATCTAGCTGGCGCAAATGCGTCCCGCTCATCGCAATTAACAGATCTGCTGCTGCTGCATCCATACCAACATGGTAACGTTTCGCCTGACGGACTACCCAGTCAGCAAGTGCCGCTTCTTTTAGCGGGGCGCATTCGACCATAATACTATTTTTTTTGAGCGCTTTTACTACCTTTTTTCGTTCATCAAGCTTGTCCTGTGCCACTTCCAGGATAAGCACCGAATAGTCCGGCGGGTTCTCTATATACGCACCTAACGCATCCATATCATGCTCAGGGGCTCCCGAAGGAAGTTTGCTTCCAGTCAGAAATAGCGCGTACGACGCACGTATGACGCGTTTCTCTCCCATAAAAGGAAAGGTTTCTGCATCCTGCAATACCGTCTGGACAGGAGTCTCACGTAAGTCATACGCACTATAATTGAAATCCCGGCTTGCTTCGTCCAGTACGCACGCTTCGATTAATCGAACAGTTTCATCTACTATATATTGCTCAGTGCCATAAAATACGTACACAGGAGCGATGTTCCCTTGTTTGATATCCCGTACAATTTGCCGTATTTCCATCTATGTCACCTCAATCCTCCTTACATATTATACTATACCAGTTCATTATCCATATATTGGAGAATGGGAGATGCACGTGTCGCCAAGGCTGGACCGACGCCCGTTTGGGGCACGGTGTGGTGGCTATCCACTCTAGATCGTACTGGATAATCAACACCCTTGATATTATACAAAACAAAAAAACCATGGCAAAGTGTGCCATGGCCTGTGGAAGGCTGTGCGTATATGTAAACGCTCAAGGTCCAGGTGGGCCCTTTTCCCGGAGGCCGAGCGATAAGCACCGTTGCCTTTACTACATCATACGCACGAGAGAAGAAAGGGTGCTTATTTATTGTAAAGTGGACGTTCAACATTTTTTTCAAGGTCAATTAGCCATTCCTGTGGCTGTGAAGCCGTAACACCATCTTCGCCTTTTCGCCCAATGTATTCAAGCTTATACACAATTTTCTTCTCCCCAATCCAACGGTACGATACATTATACATCTCGTTCCATGTATGGGTAACAAACTCAATGCCCCCATCTGCGTTGCGGACCAGCAGGGCGCTGTCTGTCTTGCTTACAAAATACTCCTGTTTCGTTGTCTTATTTGCATCGCTTTGCCCTGACGCAGCTATGCCTTGTTTTGCCGGTTTTTTCGGCTGTTTTCCATCTTCCTGAACAAAAGCTATCAACCCGTTCGAGATTGATTTTTTGTTATCGACAGGAGGTTCATTCTCATCAGCTGACGCCTTATTGTCTGCGGATGACTCCGGCACCTGAGCAACTGCTGCCTTAGGATCTGAGCTATTCATAATTGGCTCATCCGGCTTAGGCTTGACTGTCCCCGATTCAGCATTCGGCTGAACAGAAGGTTCATTCGCTGACTCCCGCTTCGGATTCTCCGGCTTTGGCTTCTGTTCACTTGCCTGCCGTTGCTCAGGATGTACTTCCTGAGCTTTGGAAGCTCCTTGCGTCCGCTGCTCTGTAGGAACATCTACGCTTCCCGACGTATTCGGGCCAGGGGAGCCATTATCAGAAGGCTGCTCTTCCCCAGCTTTCCCACCGACAGGCGTCTGTGCCTCAGCAGGCTGTCCCTCCAGCTCCGTCTGCTGTTTCTGGTGAAGCTCAGCCTGTTTATCATCGCCTGCACCGGCCATCGTTTGCGCTTTTGTTCCAGGCGCATCCTCCACACGGGCGATCTCGGAAGTCGAAAGCGCCGTCTCCTTGATATCGGTATTCGTATAATTAAGCATAAAAGCAACAGCTGATATCAACAAACCAGCCGCCGTAGCTCCGCCGATATAGCGATACCAGATTGCCCTGCGAGAAAGGCGCTGCGGTAATTCCACAGCTGCTGCCTGCTCCTTAGCAATCGGAGGAATGCTTCGTTCGCTATCGATCCGATCAAGTTCCGGCAAGATGGATTCTACAATGCTATATGGCGGTTCCACCATAGGAAGCTGCGCCAGATGCGTAGAGAGAGAGTTCAAGCGGTCATATAATGACGAGCAATCCCGGCATGCTGCCAAATGCAGCATTAGCTTTTCTTTTTCAACATCAGTAAGCTCGTCGTCCAGATCACGCTGTATCCACTCATAAGCTTCTTCGCAACTCACTCTACACACCACCTTTCTGATATTCATGTAGTAATTCCTGAAGTTGTTGCCGGGCCCTATAGAGGTATGATTTTACGGTATTTAATGGCATATTCATAACTTCCGCAATTTCTCCGTACGATAAATCCTGGAGGTAGCGCAACGTAACAACCGTACGTTGATGCTCCGGAAGCCGCTTGATCGCTCTTCTGACTTCTTCTGCCATTCCCGCCCTTTCCACTTCCTGCTCTACGTTTTGCACATCATACAGGGTAAGCTCGTGCTGATCAATCGATACGGTTTCTTTCTTTTTACGAAATTTATCTATGCACACATTGGTCACGATACGCTGCACCCAGGTTGAAAACTTCGCTTTCTCCTGGTAGGTATCGATTTTCGTATAAATTCGAATTAACGCCTCTTGAGAGGCGTCCAGCGCATCTTGCTCGTTCCCCAATACGTAAAAAGCGGTGCGGTAAACGGAATGCTCTATCACTTTCAACAATTGTACAAGAGCTTCCCGATCCCCGTTCTGGGCGGAGCGTACTAACTCTGCATCAACCACGCCCGTGCCTCCCCTCTCAATACCTCAGACGTAAGGTATATACTAAATGTTGCACTAAATGTTGCATGAATATCTAAAAAATTTTCCAGCTTTAACGGGCAGTAATATCCTCACCTCAAGATTTGGACAAATCGACGAAGCTCAGGCGGAGGACAAACTACCCTTAAAGGTTCGATATGTTAAACTAACACGCAATAGGAAATGAAGAAACCCTTACTGCATAAAGTTTCACTTTATTTGCATCCAGCATTGGATTCCATTGTTTTATATGTAAGCGCACCTTCACGCACGCGTACGACCGCTGCGCCGCATCTATCAGTGCGGAGGATGATGCTCCCATTCGTTTCCAATCTTTCTATGACTTCGCGATGCGGGTGTCCGTACCGATTCTTCTTTCCGGCCGAGATAACGGACAGCTTTGGCGAAAGAGCTTCCACCCAGGGCTTAGATGTTGAGGTTCTGCTCCCATGATGGCCTACTTTAAGCACATCCACTGTTCCGACAGCTTTCTCATGCAATAGTCTCATTTCTCCTTCCTGTTCCAGATCACCGGTAAATAGAAACGTTGACCCGTATGCTTCAAGCCATAATACAACAGAATATGCATTATCTTCCCCTTCTGGTGAAAGCACACGAACAGGATTCAGAACCCGCCAGACGATGCCAGGTTCTTCACTCCACACTTGGCCCTGTTTAGCCTTCAATATAGGAATACGTTTATAGTGAAGTAATTCATTCACTTTTTTTTCAATCTCGGTACGGGCTGGCAATCCATTGACCATTACCTGCCGAACAGGCATATGCTCCAGCAAATAGGAAATACCGCCAATATGATCGCTATCACCGTGGGTCATAACAACTAAATCGAGCGAAGAAATTCCTTTTGCATGCAGAAAGGGGATGACAGTAGATTTGACCGGATTAAACGGTTCGCGTCGCCTCTCCCACGCCTGCTCCCCAAAAAGGAGCGGAGAACCCCCGCCATCAATCAGCACGGTACGTCCAGGTGTTTCAATTACGATAGCATCTCCTTGACCCACATCCAAAAAAGTAACCACAACTTCTTTTTTCAGCCATGAAAAAAAGAGCATACCAAATAGAAGTGCCGGAAAAAGGACAAGGCATGTTTTTGTTTTCCAATTAAAGGTTATTCTATCATATAACCATGCAGTAAGAAAGATAAGCCAGCCGAAATATCCTAGCATCCACCATAGCGAAGGCGACTCAAAAGCGAATCGCAGCGAATAATCCTGCTCTATGATTCGCAACAACCGCAGTGCAGGAAGCAACAGAATATCTACTATTTTGGACGTCAAAAATCCAAGAGCTGGATGTACGCTCCCCAAAATGATAGAAACGACCGAAAGCGGCGCAATCAATATGCTAACAAAGGGAACAAACAAAAAATTGATCATTGGTGATAGAAAAGAATATACGTGAAAATAGTAGATTGTTAGCGGAAACGATACTAATGTCGCCGCAATTGTAACCGCGATCAAACTTCTTATAGCCAATGATCCGGCGGTACATTTATTCATAATAGGCGGCACAAACACAAGCAAGCCAAAAGTAACGAGGTAGGATAGTTGAAATCCTACATTATGAATGTAATACGGATCGTATCCTATCATAAGCAAAAATGCAGCGCCTAGCAAATTCCATCCGTCTTTAAGCCTGCCTACAATCAATGCGAGCAAAACGAATTCACCCATAATAAGGGCACGAACAGCCGAGGCGCTGGAACCACTCATAATTACATACAGAGGCAGAAATAATGCAAGCGTTATATAGGCTCGCCTCTTTGTTACACCACATAAGCGCAATACATAGAGCACCCCTGCGCTCAGCAGTGCAATATGCTGTCCAGAAATCGCAACAATATGCGTGAGACCTAATGAAGAAAACGTTGCATACGTATCCGGGTCAATATCATCCACCGCTCCCAGAAGCATCCCGGAAAGCAAGCCAGCTGCCTCTGGCGCAAACAGACTGGATACACGATCCGCCAGCCACCGTTGTGAAGACATCATAGCCACGGTAAAATTCAGTTTAGCTTCTCGATAGGAAAGACTGCGCATATCCATAATCTTACCAAGACGATGAATCCGTTGCCAGTGAAGATAGGCGGGATAGTCAAATGATTCCGGGTTAGTAGGGGAAGACGGTATCATTAATTCTATGGGACCTGCAAGCTCCGTGCCGTATCCGAGCACTTTTTCCGCTTCGTTACGTGATGCTTTATCCCGAAAATAAAGCGTGGCTTGGACCTTTTCCGAGCGCAGCAACTCCTTGTCTTCCAAGCTATTGATGCGCAGGGTAAACTTACATCGATTTCCATCAAAAACCACAGGGCTCTCAATGCGTCCAGTAAAGGCCGCATTCGCCGCTTCCGGCAACACACTTGTGTTGCGTTGCTCTGTCCATATATAATACATAAAACCTGTGCACAAACAAGCCAGACCTACCAAAACAAGTGAGCGGGAAAACACTTCTTTTTGAAGCCAGAGTGGCAAAATCCCAAGCACAATTGTCAGCAAAAGCAGGCCAAGGCCTGCGCGGACGCTATGAACAAACTGAGAAGCGCAAACAAGTCCGCCCAGCATGTATAAACTACAAATTAAAAGCGTCCGCTGCCTCACCATTATCCCACGTACCCGCGCCTTTTCAATTTATCTATATGCATACGCATGAGAACGTCAATATCCATCAAAAATGTTTCTTCCAGTATGTATAGCATCGTAAAACAGCATTGAGCAATATGTAATAAGTTCAAGCCGCATCCTTTAAGAATCTGTTCATCCGTATATCTTCTGACTTCGCCGCTTGCACCACGAAACTTGCCAATCCACTGAGCAAATCGTCCAATTGCCACCGAAATGTTCAGCACCGTGCTGTCCATCGTGACGCCTGGAATAACCAATCGAGGCAAGCTCAGCTCCCGAAAGCCATCTTTATTTACAGTAATATAAATGTCTCCAGCTACGCTATGCAAGTATCCCTTACGCAATAGCTTGGCTAGATGGTCATCAATCATTTCTTCCAATCTTACATCCGGCGCCAAATCCTCCAGTACGAAAGTCATGGAGATACAGGTCTGTGCCACGTCCAGCAGTTCACCGGCTACATTCTCAAGCGCTTCGCGTGCCCGAGGCGTTCCCTGCTCATCTATCCATCCCAGTATCGCTTCGCTTAACTCCCCTTGCTCCTCCACCAATTTATGAAATGTTGATTCTAATGAAGGAACCAGCCGATTTAATCTGGGAAGCACTATTTCCATCCTCATTCCCTTCCTTTCTCCCTTGTAGCATGTATCTCTGTTTTTATTTTATTGTATCATAAAAGATAATTTAAATGTAAAAAAAAGGAAAGAGTATACTCCTCTTTCCTTTTAAAAATTCTGCAGTTCATTCCACTGTCCCGTTAACTCAGACAATTCCTGCTTAATTATATGCGTATTCGGTTCTTCCTTCTGCACCATACAATCGTTCAACTTCTCCAACAGAAAATTAATGCGACCTTCAACAATTTGCTGATCAATATATTGCTCTACCAGAATGTTGGCCAACTCTTTCTCTTCCCCAAATCCGTTATTCTCATAAATACGACCTTCACGGAAATGAATATCCTTGCTTACTCCTTCTTCATAGAGGCGAAGCATACCGCTCGCTCCCATCAAATATACGGAGCCATAAAACAAACGGATAAGAGGGTTGATTGCCATTTCTTCTTCAGTAATCCCATTTATATAGAGCCGACCTTTAATCGGCAGACCCGCTTGTACGACTAAGCGGAAAACACCGTGTTCGGTATAGAAGCCAAGCAGCAGTGTACCCTGCATTGTCTTTTTCTCTTCTACCGTGATTTCGGGGCGCGTCTTCGCTTCTTCCACAATGCGGTACACATCGTCTGTTCTTTCCTGCGGAGCTTGAAAATTATCACATACACCACGGATCGTTGCGACATTCGGTTGCATTGAAATCACCTCGTTCGTAGTTCAACAGAATATATCCTCTTGCTACATCTTTACCCCCTTGCTTAACATCCATACCATATTTTTGTGTATTTTATAAAAAAATTTCTCTTAATCCACAAACTCCAGCTTAACACCAGTCGGTGGTGTGTATTCCTTCATCTGACGAAATTCAATGTTCTTCTGAGCAAATAGCCGTGCAACCTTCTCGTAATCTTTGGCGTATGCCCTGTGATAGACCACTTCTGCAATGCCACTATTGGCAATAAGATTGGCACATGTCCAGCACGGCTGATCGGTAACATAGATTGTTGCCCCCTGCCGATCTTCCTGATCAGTGAATAGCAGCAAATTTTGTTCAGCATGAATTGTGCGAATGCATTTCTGCTTTTCCTGGATTACACCATTCCCGTCTGTTTCGTAATAGTTGTGCAGCATGCACCCTACATCCAGACAAGAATCGACGCCGCTCGGACTTCCATTGTACGCCGTGCCCAGAACTTTTCTGTTTCTGGTCAACACGGCTCCAACATGCCGACGCGGACATGTAGCGCGTGTGGCCGCCATATAGGCTAGATCCATGAAATATTCATCCCATGACTTTCGTACGTCCATCTATCTCCCTCTTTTCTATATATCCGACTGAATCAATCTACAATACCGAAATGCCAAACGTTATTTATATAATAAACGATGGGATAGAAGTATCGCAAAAAAGGGGCGGAAATATTTCCTCGCCCCTTACAAAAAACAAATATCATATGTGTTATTTTACTGTCGCCAGTTGACTTGCTTTAAGTGCCTGCTCAAGGTCGGCGATGATATCGTCCACGGATTCAATACCGATGGACAGGCGAATCATATCTGGAGAAACACCGGCACTGACCTGCTGCTCTTCTGTCAGCTGCTGGTGCGTTGTGCTAGCCGGATGAATTACTAGCGTCTTAGCATCGCCAACATTAGCCAGATGAGAAAGAAGATTCAAGCTATTGATGAATTTTTTGCCCTCTTCCAAACCGCCTTTAATGCCAAAGGTGAAGATGGAACCCGCGCCTTTCGGCAAATATTTCTGTGCACGCTCATAATAAGGGCTGCTTTCCAGGCCGGGATAATTAACCCAGGACACCAGTTCATGATTTTCCAGGTATTGCGCTACTTTTTTTGCGTTTTCCACATGGCGTTCTATGCGCAGATGGAGTGTTTCCAGACCTTGCAGGAACAACCATGAGTTGAACGGCGATACAGCCGCCCCCAAATCACGCAGCAATTGTACGCGCGCCTTAATGATATATGCCAGATTCCCTACCGCTTCAGTATAAACAACACCATGATAGCTTGGATCCGGCTCTGTCAGTCCCGGGAATTTGCCATTGGTCCAGTCGAAGTTACCGGAATCAATAATCACACCACCAATGGAGGTACCATGACCGCCGATGAATTTTGTAGCAGAATGGACGACAATATCAGCGCCAAATTCAATTGGGCGGCAGAGATATGGAGTCGCAAATGTATTATCCACAATAAGCGGAATGCCGTTTTCATGAGCAATAGCTGCCAGGGCCTCCAGGTCTACTACGTCCGCCCGCGGGTTACCGATGGTTTCAGTGTAGAGCACTTTGGTTTTATCCGTAATGGCTGCACGTACTTCGTCCAAATCATCCGGATTGACGAATTTTACCGTCAGACCGAGTTTTGGAAGCGTATGTGCGAACAAGTTATACGTTCCGCCGTACAAATTGCTCGATGCAACCACTTCATCTCCCGCATGGGCAATATTAAGAATGGAGAAAGTTATTGCCGCCTGACCGGATGCGACTGCCAGCGCACCAACACCGCCTTCGAGCTCCGCAATCCGTTTCTCGAATGTATCCTGCGTAGGATTCATGATACGTGTATAAATATTTCCGAACTCTTTTAAAGCGAACAGGTTCGCTGCATGATCAGTATCTTTAAATACATACGAGGTTGTCTGGTAAAGCGGAACTGCACGAGATAATGTGGTAGGGTCCACTTCCTGCCCCCCATGCAAGCATACTGTTTCAAATTTGAAATTACGTTCTTCTGCCATCGTTAATCTTCCTCCTCGTAATCGTTAATTTTCGGAAGAAAGTATATGTTGCTTTCCCGCTTTATAGCGCTATATACTTTCTTAAATCAGAAATAAGAAACCCTCTTCCTGGAAGAAGAGGGTTGGTTACGTAGGTATGTACCATCGCTCTCATCTTCCAAAGCACACTGCTTTGCTGGATTTAGCACCTTGCATTTCATGCCGGTTGCCGGGCTTCATTGGGCCAGTCCCTCTGCCGCTCTTGATAAGAGATTACTTATAAAATTTCATTATGCTTGCTTCGTTCTTGTTTGTAATTATAGCCTTACTATTCCGACCTGTCAACTTAATTCGAAAATTTTTATTGAACAAAAAGTTTGCTTTTCATTTTCTCCACTGTCTTCGCACCGATACCAGATACACCTGTAAGCTCGTCGACTGTTTTAAATGGCCCGTGCTCTTCTCTATATTGAAGAATTGCATCTGCCTTTCCAGGGCCAATGCCAGGAATCGTCTGAAGCTGTTCCGAGGTTGCCGTATTAAGATTTATTTTACCTTCTTCCGCAGCAGGAGCATTCATCATGCTCCCCGCTGTCGTAGGAGCGGATGCTTCTCCTTTTAGTGGAACATACAGCATGGTACCATCCTGAAGTAACTGCGCACCGTTGACCTGCTTTGCATCTGCTTCCGGCAACAGCCCCCCGGCCATGCCAATCGCCTGGTAGACACGTGCATCCCTGGGCAAGGCATAGACACCAGGCTTCACTACAGCACCTTTCACATCTACTACAATAGAGATAGAACCCGCTGACGGAGCGTTATCCGTCTTTCGTTCCGCTTCCGGCTCTCCCATTCGACGCGCAGCCTCATCAATTGTTTCTTGAGAGGTCTGTGCGGCTGGTTTAGCTTCAGCGAAGGCAAATGCTTGTTCTGCGGGTTTTTGCTGAAGGTTATAAAAATAAACACTACTAACGAGAATAAAAAGACATATACTACTACTAATCCATTTCTTCTTTCCCTGCATCCAGTTTTTCAATGCCATTCTCCCCTTCACTTGTAGTTTGCCAACAAATTACCTATAATTTTTATATACATGTACTGAATCCGTTCAGAAAAAAGGAGGTTTTATCATGAGTGTTCACAAAGCTATCACTGCCCACTCAGCTAAACAAGCGGAATACATCGCCCTCTACAGAAAGCTAGACTCTCTCCGGGAAGCCAGAATTGAAAGTGCAGTGGAACAGTGCAAAAGCGGAAATGCTATCAATGTAGCGGAGATTAATGAGGTCACCAATCAAATCAACCAACTCGCACAGCGATATCATCTTCCCCCTCGCAAGCTTGTAACAGCGGACATGGTACAAAGTTTATGTAATTAATTTCCATTCAATTGCATTTTAGCATAATTGGAAAAATATGTGTACTGAATCCTGCGACTTTCCCATACACATTAATCAATCATGATTGCCGGAGGGATTCAGATGATTATCGGCTTTATTGGAGCGGGAAGTATGGGAACGATTCTAATTGAAGCTTTTATCGAATCCGGCACCGTGCCTCCTGCACACATCATCGTTTCAAACCGGTCACCGGAAAAAACGCGCACGCTTGCCAGAAAAAACGCCGGTCTTGTTACCGGTACAAACATCGACGTGGCACATGCGGCGGACGTGCTGTTTCTCTGTACGAAGCCGCTCGACTACCGTACCGTACTTGATGAAATTCAGCATTGTTTAACCCCTGATAAGCTCCTGCTTTCCATCACAAGTTCCGTCGGTGTCCAGCAGTTGGAGGCTTATACACCCTGCAAGGTGGCTCGCGTCATTCCAAGCATTACGAATACTGCTTTGAGCGGCGCCGCGCTGGTAACGTTCGGCAGTCGTTTATGTGTAACCGATCGATCAGAACTGCTGACCTTGCTGTCCGCCATTAGTGTACCAATTGAAATTGAGGAGCAAAATACACGCATCTCTTCTGATATTGTTAGCTGCGGGCCTGCTTTTTTCAGCTTTTTGCTGCAGCGCTTTATCGATAGTGCTGTATCGGAGACGGCTATCACAGAAGAGCAGGCAACTCGGTTGATGACCGAAATGGTTGTAGGTCTTGGTCGCTTGCTAGAGGATGGTCGCTTCTCGTTGCCTACCCTGCAAGCCAGAGTGTGCGTTCCGGGAGGGGTTACAGGTATTGGACTGCACGTGCTGGATCGTGAGACGCAGCACGTATTCGAACACCTGATTCAGGCAACCCATCGAAAATTCGATGTGGATATTCTCGAAGTAAAAGAAATGTTTGCCGACAAAAAAAACTCCTTCCACTAACCAGGAAGGAGTTTTTTTGTGTCTGTCTGAGCTATTTGCTAGCTGGTGTTTCCGCTTTTAATTTGTCAGGAACAGATAGACCAAAGTCTCTTACGGCGGTCTCATTCATCATCAATTGTACATCTTTTAACGTCTCAACCGGTATTGTATCAGGCTTCTCGCCTTTCAAAACACGGGCCGCCATCACACCGGTCTGCCGACCAAGCTTATAGTAATCAATACCATAGGTAGCCACCGCACCTCGTTTCACCGTGTCGCTGTCGGAAGCGAACACAGGTATCTTGGATGCTTTGGCTACAGTTAGCAGAGCTTCAAATGAAGATACAACCGTATTATCAACCGGAATAAGAATAGCATCTACTTTGCCAACGATGGATTCAGCACGCTGCTTTACTTCATTGGAGTTCGATATTCCGGCTTTCTCTACCTTAATCCCTAATGCCTGAGCTGCTTTCTCAATCATAGCCACCTGCACTTCAGCATTGACTTCCCCCGTATTATAAATAACGCCGAGTTTCGTCATAGACGGTACGAATTCTTTCACAAGCTGCACTTGTTTGTCCATTGGAGACACGTCGGATGTACCTGTAATATACTTCCCCGGTTTATCCAATGCCGGTACAATCTTGGCCGCCACCGGGTCGGTTACTGCAGAGAAAACAACCGGAATTTCTTTCGCTTGTTGAGCTACCGCTTGAGCAGAAGGCGTCGTAATCGGAATGATAATATCTTTCTTATCAGCCGCCAACTGTTGAGCGATCGTCGCAACATTATTCATGTCATTCTGAGCATTCAGGTACTCCAATTGCATTGTCTCTCCATCTTTGAAGCCCTCGTCCGCCAATTGATCAATAATTCCCTTGCGGATCGAATCAAGTGCCGGATGCTCGACAATTTGTGTAATACCAACCTTCACTTTCTTATCGGGGCTTGCCTGTTCCGCCTTCTGCTGTACAGATCCCTGCTTCGTTTCCTGACTACATCCTACTAGCGCGAACAATGCCAGCGCAAATAGAGCCATCATAACACTCACTCTTCTCATCTTATCTCTCCTCCATACTCTCTCATCTCAAAATCTAAAAAGCTAAGCTTTTCAAAAGTATAGCATGCAAGTTGTCAAAATTCTATAACGATTATCCTACAACAATATTCACAAGCTTCCCAGGAACTGCAATGACTTTGCGAACGGTTTTTCCGGCGACCAACTCTTTAATTTTTTCATTGCTGTTGGCCATTTCTTCCATGTCCTGCTTCGTTGTATTAGCTGGAATAACCATCTTCTCACGTACCTTGCCGTTGATTTGCACGACAATCTCTACTTCATCAAGCACCAGAGCGGTCTCATCAAACACAGGCCACTTCTGCTCATGTACGCTATCTTCATGACCAACAATGCGCCACATCTCCTCTGTAATATGCGGAGCAAAAGGTGCAAGCAGAATAATTGTACTTTCGATAGCATGTGCAAGCATGCCACGATCCGCGTCTTCCGGATAAGCGTAGATTTTGTTCACAAGCTCCATAATGGAGCTTATTGCCGTGTTAAATTGACGACGCTCGCCAATGTCCTCGCTCACCTTCTTAATAGTAGCATGCAGTGTACGGTTCAAGTCCTTCGCTGCGCTATCGGACAAATGAACAGCAGGGTGGCTCGCTACCAGCTCAGCATGGCCGTCCACCATGCGCCATACGCGATTAAGGAAACGGTAGCTTCCTTCTACGCCACTATCGCTCCATTCCAAATCGCGGTCCGGCGGAGCAGCGAACAAAATGAAAAGCCGTCCTGTATCTGCACCATACTTGGCGATGATTTCATCTGGACTAACAACATTGCCCTTTGACTTGGACATTTTCGCGCCATCCTTAAGTACCATTCCTTGCGTCAGCAAGCTTTTGAATGGTTCCGTGAAATTCACCATGCCGGCATCATACAATACTTTTGTAAAAAAGCGCGAATAGAGAAGATGCAGAATCGCGTGCTCAATACCACCGATATATTCGTCAACCGGCAGCCACTTGTTCGCTTTCTCAGACTTGAATGGAATTTGGTCGTTTTTTGAATCCGTATAGCGCAGGTAATACCACGAAGAATCGATGAATGTATCCATCGTGTCGGTTTCCCGGCGCGCATGTCCGCCGCAGGACGGACACGTCACATTTACGAATGCTTCGGATTTGGCAAGCGGATTGCTCATGCCGTCAATGACGACATCCTCAGGCAGCATAACCGGCAAATCCTCCTTCGGCACCGGAACGATGCCACAATCATCGCAATAAATAATCGGAATCGGCGCTCCCCAATAACGCTGGCGCGATACGAGCCAATCGCGCAAACGATAGGAAACCGTCTGACCGCCCAATCCCTGCTCTTTCAGATAATCTCCAATTTTTACAAGCGCTTCGCGATTCGGCATTCCGTCGAATGTTCCAGATTGCACGAGCACGCCATCTTCTGTATACGCCTCAGCCAGCGTCTCATTCACATCGAATGTTTCGCCTTCTGCTACAATGACACGCTTGATCGGAAGGTCATACTGGCGGGCAAACGCGAAATCACGTGTATCATGAGCCGGTACGGCCATAACAGCACCTGTACCGTAATCCATCAATACATAGTTGGCAATCCAGATCGGTACATTCTCACCAGTCAGCGGATGACGGGCGTACGCTCCCGTAAACATCCCTTCTTTTGGCGCATCAGCTGCAGTACGTGTAATATCGGATTCTTTTCGCGTTTTCTCAATAAACGCATTCACTGCCGCCTCATTTTCTTTACCGGCAATCAATTTTCGTACAACTGGATGTTCCGGTGCCAGCACCATAAAGGTCACACCAAACAGCGTATCCGGACGAGTGGTGAATACAGTTAGCTTCTCGTCCACTTCCGGTACTTCGAATGTGACCTCGGCACCTGTGCTGCGGCCAATCCAGTTGCGCTGCATCGTTTTGACTTTCTCCGGCCATCCTGCCAATTGTTCCAAATCGTTTACTAAACGATCAGCGTAGTCCGTAATTTTAAAATACCATTGCTCCAGGTCCAACTTGACTACTTCCGTACCGCAACGCCAGCAGCAACCATCCTCTACTTGCTCATTAGCGAGTACGGTCTGATCATGTGGACACCAGTTCACCGCTCCATTTTTACGGTACGCCAGACCTCTTTCATAGAACAAAAGGAATAATTGCTGGGTCATTTTATAATATTCAGGCGAACATGTGGCAAGCTCTCGCTCCCAATCATAGCTGACACCAAGCTTTTTTTGCTGATTTTTCATAAAGTCAATATTCTCATACGTCCATTTGGACGGCTGTGCACCCAGCTTAATAGCTGCGTTTTCAGCAGGCATACCGAAAGCATCCCATCCCATCGGGTGAAGAACCTGATAACCGCTCATTTTTTTATAGCGAGCCGTCACATCTCCAATGGAATACACGCGCATATGCCCCATATGCAAACGTCCAGAAGGATAAGGGAATTGTTCTAGGCAGTAGAATTTCTCCTTCGCATCGTCCTCATTCGTACGGTGCGCATTCGTTTCATCCCAATACTGCTGCCACTTTTGCTCGATTTCATGCGGCTTGTAAGCTCTCATTAATGACTAACCTCCACAGTGATCATAATTCATGTCCTTCTACGACAAGAAAAACTCGCGAGCATTGCCACACGCCCCATAGGAAAAGGAAAGCGTTTGGCGCACGCCTCGCGCATTTTTTAAGTGATACGATCGGAAGAAATGATATGTAAATTTCTTACTTTACAGTGACATATCGTTTCTTATCCATTAAAAAACGCCTCCCATCCCTGCAATCATCCAGGGACGAGAGGCGTAACTCCCGCGGTACCACCCCAGTTAACGCCGCATAGCAATTCACTGCTAGAAAAACGACGCCCACTTTCGCATCCGTAACGTGGATGAGTCGGATAACGGTACTCACACTTGCTTTTCCCGCTATCGGCTCCAAGGTGAGTTCATCGCCTCAAGCGGTTAACTCGCACCAACCGTTAACTCTCTGCATCACTTCTTGGCAATTACTATTCCTTATCAAGGCCTTCATTTGCAATTATCTAAAATTATATGCAACTTACCTGCCTGATGTCAACTTATGTTCCTCATGGCTTTTGGACGAGGAAAAAGGCACGTTCGCTATCTTCCTCTACCTGCTGGGTAGAAAAGTCTGCCGTAATGCTTAAAAGGCTGAATCCCGTTTCGCCAAGCCATTTCTGCAAATCATCAAGTGAATAGGCACGCTGATGGTGCAGCTCGTTAAAACGACGATACAAGCCGTTCCCTTCTGCCACGAATAGCGTTAAATCATGTTCTACCGTCTCTACCGTTTCATCGTACGTGCTTTGCCAGATATATGCTACATCCTCATCACGGTAGCAGAACGATTCATTTCCGAATACCTCGGCGATTTTGTACGGAGTATGCACATCAAACAGGAACGTACCACCGGAGACAAGTGCATCAAATACATGTGCGAATACTTGTCGTACCCCTTCGGCGTCCGGGATATAGTTCAGCGTATCGCAAAAGCTTACAATACTGTCCATTTCTCGTGGGAGTGAAAGGTGGCGTATATCCTGCTTCAGCCAGTGAACAGACGCATGCGGATGGCTGCGCCCTATTTTCTCCCTCGCCACTTCCAGCATGTCAGCAGATAAATCCACACCCCACACTTCCAGTTCCCTCTCAAGCAAATAGCGAGTTAGCGAACCGGTGCCGCAGCCAAGCTCCGCCACATAATGAGGATGCGCTCCCATCATACGCCATGCCTGGGCCGTAAACTGCATCCATTGGTCATATGGGGCATCCGCCATTAGATGATCATATACATCAGCCAGTTTCCGGTAGCTACTGAACGCTGACAACGGGAGCATCCTTCCATAAGCGCTCAATATTGTAGAATTCCCGCTCATCGCGATGGAATACGTGTACGACAACGTCTCCTAAATCGATCAATACCCAGCGTGCTTCATCATATCCTTCACGTCCGCGCACGGTAAGGCCAGCTTCTTCCACACTATCTTTAATATTATCAACAATCGCCTGAACCTGGGTTTCGGAATTACCGTGACAAACGACGAAATAATCAGCAATAATGGAAAGACCCTGCAGGTTAAGGATGACTACATTGTTCCCTTTTTTATCTTCTGCCGCTTTTGCAGCCAATTGAGCAATTTCCAATTCTGTCATATACGCTTTTATTCCTCCTGTGCGTTTTTCGTTTTCAATTTAAGTAAGGAATTGCGAGCCAGAACAGTGAGGGGATATATTCTTTTTTCCCTATTTACAAGAAAGGTAATCGTTCCCCCCAGTCCCTTGGCCAGCGCCCGGTCCAAATCCTCTTCCGCCGCAGTGCGCAACTCTTCAACTCCCGGAAATTGGCGTCCCGGCTCTATATAATCAGCCAGGCATACGATCTTCTCCAGTAAGGTCATATTTTCGCGACCTGATGTATGGTAACGAATCGCATCAAGAATCTCCTCATCCTCAATGCCCAGCTCGCTTCGAACGACCTCGGCCCCGACATGAGCATGCCACAATTCTTTATCATGCTCAAGCAAATCCTTCGGAATAGTCGGCGTGCTCTCAATAATCTCACGCATTCTATCTTCCGGCCAAAACTTGCAATAATCATGAAGGATAGCTGCCGTTTCAGCCTTCTCTTTATCAGCTCCATATTTGTCGGCGAGTCGGATAGCTGTATCGACAACGCCTAACGTATGCTCATAACGATGCTTTGTAATCTGCTCACGTACAGCTTCCAACAATTGTTCACGCTTCATACAACCGTTTCTCCTCTATATACATTCTTACCGCCTCCGGTACAAGATATCGAATGGATTGGCCCAGCGCTACTTTCTTGCGAATCATGGACGAAGAAACATCCAATTGCGGCATCTCCACCTTGATGACACACTGCATGTACGGATTGTCCATCACATAACCAGGCCGCCCCAATGCCACGAACTGTACCATTGAAATTAATTCATCAATACGGTGCCATTTTGGCAGATAGGCCGCCATATCTCCACCGATAATGAAATAAAAGTCGATGTCCGGGTGCCTCTCCTTTAGTATATGGACCGTATCATACGTATAAGAAGGCAATTCCGGTTCGCGTTCAAGCTCAATTGTATCGAGCCGAAAGGATGGATGCCTGGCAATTGCATGGGCGATCATCTTGACCCGGTGAACGTCGGCGGTAATCTGCTTCGCCTGCTTATGAGGTGGGATGCGCGCTGGCAGAAACCAAATCTCATCAAGCGCCAGTATGTCCCGTGCCTGCTCTGCCACAATTAGATGAACCGTATGAATAGGGTCGAAGGTACCTCCATAAAGACCAACTTTTTTGCGGTTATTTTGGAAGCTCAATCGTCTTATGCTCCCTTGATTCTTTATAGAGCACGATCGTATTGCCAATAATCTGCACGATGTCCGCACCGCTGCCAGCGGCGATTTCTTCCGCCACATCATTTTTGTCTTCACTACAATTATTCAGCACAGATATTTTCAGCAGCTCGCGTACTTCAAGTGCCTCTTCGACCTGTGTAATCAAATTCTCGTTCACGCCGCCTTTACCCACCTGAAAAATCGGGTTCAAATGATGGGCCAACGAACGCAAATACCGCTTTTGTTTTCCTTTTAACATATTGTTCCTCCTTATGCTTGCTGACGGCTGCGCAGCGCATCCCATACAGCCTCACGCATGGCATCCACAGGCGCTGGCTGTCCTGTCCAATATTCAAAGCTTAGAGCACCCTGATAAATAAACATCCCCAAGCCTTGATGAGTATGAGCGCCCTTCTCTTTTGCATCACGCAAAAGCTTCGTATCCATAGGATTATAAATAAGGTCGCTGACCAGTAATCGTTCATGCAGCGCTTCCTTCGATACCGGACTTGCTTCTACATTCGGATGCATGCCGATGGAAGTTGTCTGCACCAAAAGCGTAGCGTCCACAAGAGCTTCGTTTATCCGCTCTGTCGGCTGAACCGTTATGCTCGCTTGCGGATGAATCGCTTGCAGATGTTCAGCAAGCTGTTCCGCTTTCTCTCTCGTCCGATTTGTGATGACCAGCGAGGCCAGACCCGCTCCAAGCAGCGCTACAGCCACACCTCGTGCTGCGCCACCTGCTCCAAGCAACAATGCCGACTGCCGGGACAAATCCACGCCCGTCTCCTCAGTTAAAGAACGCACATAGCCTCGTCCATCTGTATTGTATCCGATAAGCTTGCCCCCGTCATTGACAATCGTATTAACCGCCCCAATAGCCCTCGCTTCCGCGTCTACCTCATCAAGATAGTCCATGACTGTAACTTTATGCGGAATCGTAACATTCACACCTCGCAGGCCAAGCGCCCGAATTGCCTCTACCGCTTCTCGTACCTGCCCGGGTTCAATATCAAACGCTGCATAACGAAAATTTATCCCCAATTCGGCAAATGCCCGGTTATGCATTAGCGGGGATAAGGAATGTCCCACCGGATGGCCGAACAATCCGGTTAATACCGTTTGACTGTTCATCGACTCGCCTCTCTTCACTATAGTTTCCTATTTTTCATCTTATCTCACGAACTATGTATAAGAAAAACTCGCGGGCATGGCCGCTCGTCCTTTTCCACAACGATGCCGAACGGCCGCTTTGTGCCACTTCGGGCGGCCCGACAAAACGTCCGGGTATCTCGGGTGAGGGAGACAGTTGACACATGCCTCGCGAGTTTTTCAAGTGATGCGATCGGAAGAAATTATATGTTAAAAAACCCCCTGAAGTCCAGGGGTAAACGGGTGGGCTTATATAAGTGAAGGGCGAAGACCTGCAGCCACGCCTTTCGGCACGTGCACTTCAACATTCGCGCCCTTGCCATGCATTGCAATCCAGCCAAGTCCAGAAATGACGATATCATACTTGCCTGACGGAACCTTGAATGTGAACTTCTCCCACACGATAGCTTCAGCCGCATCAGGTCCTGGCGGTGCCAGCATTTCGCCTTTGTGCTTCGCATACAGCTCGTCCGCATTGGCCAGCTTTGTACGGTGAATGTTCAGATGGTTTGATAAGTAAAATACAAACGGCTGACGCTCCCCCTTAACAAAGTCGATTCGGGCCAGCCCCCCGATAAACATCGTTTGCTCGGCATTCAATTGATATACCTTCGGCTTAATCGGCTTGTCCGGCATAATTATCTTCAATTCCTGCGGCGCCACCTTATGCACAAGCTGATCACGGTTAACAATGCCTGGCGTATCATATAGCGAGGACTTGTCATCAAGCGGGATTTCGATGACATCCAATGTTGTTCCTGGGAACTGGGATGTTGTGATATCCATCTCAGATTCACCAAACTGCTTAAGCAGACGGTTAATTAACGATGACTTACCAACATTAGTCACACCGACTACATAAATGTTGCGGCCTTTACGGTATTCATTCATCGCCTGCACCAATCGCTCTACGCCTTCACCCTTGCGTGCGCTCACAAGCACAACATCGAGCGGCTTTAATCCAAGATCGGCAGCCGACTTCCGCATCCAATTGATCAGACGATTACGGTTTACATTCTTCGGTAACAAATCCACTTTATTGCCCACCAGAAGAATCGGGTTGCCTCCTACAAAACGCGGCAAACCGCGCAACCAGCTTCCATTAAAATCAAAAATGTCTACCACTTGCACAACCAATGCTTTGGTGTCACCTATCCCATTAAGAATGCGCACAAAATCGTCGTCACCTAATGTGACAGTAGACGCTTCATTATAGTGCCGAATACGATAGCATCGCTGGCAAATGACCGTTTCTTTTTCCAATGACTGCGGAGGAGCATAGCCGACTGAGGTTTTATCCTCCGTCTGAATAGCTACACCGCATCCCGCGCAATACAGTTCCATCATTTCTTGCTTATCCATTCGAATCCTCCCACGGAATTTTTCCGCGTTTTCTCATCCAGTTTAACGCCACTTTCTCCATCTTCCGGTTAAAACGAGTAATAAACCCGTCGCTTTGCGCTACCGGAACGACCAGAATCGTATAAAAGCCCATCCGCTTTCCACCAAGCACGTCGGTGAAAAGCTGATCGCCGATAACTACTGTTTCCTGTACAGACAGCCCCATTTCCCGTGTAGCCCGGCGAAAAGCCGATGTCGTCGGCTTTTTTGCCTGATGAATGAACGGTACCCCGAGCGGTTCTGCTATTTTGGATACCCGTGTTTGTCTATTATTCGAAACAATCACGACCGCAAAGCCTTGCTCCTTAAGCTCTTTCATCCACTTCACAAGTTCCGGAGTTGCATCTGGACGATTCCACTCGATTAGCGTATTGTCCAGATCTGTAATAATCCCTTTAATACCACGCTTTTTCAATTCATTCAAATCAATATCATATACGGAATCGACATGCAGATCCGGTAACAATAATGAGTAGAGCATGCAACCACTCCATAATTTTCTTCAATTAAATGTTGTTTCTTACGAATAGGATTTGTGTAAATCCGGCATTTACTATACCATATTCCTCCTCTTCCTGTCATCTAAGGAGGAAATAAAGCGGGACGGAAAAACGTAATGTTTCTCCGCCCCACTTATGCTTTGCCTTTATTTTTGCCCTTATTTAAAAAGATTAATAAAAGTAATAATACTAGGTATGCCAAACAAATCGATTAAAAATGCTCCAACAACAGGAACAATGAGAAACGCCCGTTTCGATTCACCGAATCTCTCCGTAATTGCTCCCATATTCGCCATGGCATTAGGTGTTCCTCCCAGTCCGTGACCAGCCAATCCGCCTACCATCACCGCAGCATCATAGTTTTTGCCCAGCAAGCGGAACGCAACAAATATACCGTATAAAACGATAAACACTACCTGGAAAATTAAAATAATGAACAAAGGTACAGCCAGACTGAAAACTTCCCAAATTTTCAGGTTCATCAATGCCATAGACAGGAAAATACCGAGTGAAATATCTCCGATAAGGTTGACGCAATTTAGATTAAACTTCATAAAGCCGAAGCGATCGTTTATATTACGAATAATAACAGCTAAAAACATGGCGCCTACATATTCAGGCAATACGAAGCTTGTAACTTGAGAGAAAGCTTTACTAATAATAACGCCCATACTCATACAAAAAGTAATAAGAGCAATATGTGTAAAGAAACGTGTAGCAGTTAAATCGCTTTCACTCTTGTCGATGCCTGCAGCCGCTTCGAACGATACGATTTCCTCATTTAAGGCTTGCGGCTTTAAACCATGTTTCGTTATTAAATGCCTGGAGATTGGACCACCAATTAAACTGCCAAAAATAAGTCCAAATGTAGCAGCGGCAATACCAACCGTGGTCGCTGCAGGAACGCCCAGACTCTCAATCGTCGGTCCGAAAGCTCCAGCTGCCCCGTGCCCGCCTTCCATCGAAACCGCTCCTGCCATTACACCGAGCAGGGGATGGATGTCCATAAGCTTCGCCAGAGAAACACCAATAACATTTTGGAATATAGCTACAAAACCACACAGAAGCCAGTAAACAATCAGCAATTTTCCTCCCTGTTTCACAAGAGAAAAGCTTGCTCCTAAACCAACCGTCGTAAAAAAAGCGAGCATAAATGAACTTTGCAGAGAAACATCAAGTTTAATAGTCGCGACATCTGCTTCCTTCAATATCATAACAAGAATAGAGAAAAGTAACCCGCCAATAACAGGGGCTGGAATACAAAAGCGCTCCAGCACCTTTACCTTTCTTCTGATGTAATACCCAAACAGCAACAGCAGCACGGCTAAACACAGTGTTTCAATTAAGGTAAATTCCAGCTTCATTTTACAATTCCCCCCCCATCGACAGAAGCCACGCTATCCATCACCTTGTATAACATGGCAGCAGCAAGCTTAACCGTACGGCCACTTTCATCCAGGGCCGGATTAATCTCAGCGATATCAAAACTAATCGCTTTTTTATTTTTCAAGGCTTCCTGCAAGAGGCGTGCTACAAGCTTCGGTTCCATACCGAACGGTTGGGGGGCGCTGACACCCGGCGCATAGCTGGCATCCATAACATCGCTGCAAAGCGTAACCATAACTACCCCGCTTTGTTCGATAAAGTTATTAATCTTCTCAGTGGTCGCCTCTATGTTTTGCCATGAAATTTCGTCTTCACAAATGTATTGGCACCCATGTAGGTCAGCTGTTTCAAATAAATGCTTTGTGTTACCGCTTTTCTGAATACCAGCACACAAATAGCGGAACGGTTTACCTTCTGCGGCGCATTCATCCGCAATTTGTTTAAACATTGTGCCCGAACTAGTCATCTCATCGTACGGTCTCATATCAAAGTGGGCGTCAATATTTACAATTCCTACGTTCTCTATACCGCCCGCATGGCCTTTTACCCCAAGGAAATGACCGTATGCCACTTCATGTCCACCGCCGATGATCAACGGAAACATATCTAACTGTAATATTTTTTTTACCACAGAACCCAATTCCGCCTGTGCTCCTTCAAGGTTTCCATCATCACAGCTAATATTTCCAAAGTCAAATAGCGCAATTTCGGAATGAAAATGATACGGTAAAGATGCCAGCGCTTTTCTTATCTCATCGGGAGCATGATACGCCCCTATTCTGCCTTTATTTCTCCGAACTCCTTCATCGCTTCGAAAGCCGATAATGCCAATAGCCTTTCCACCTTGCTTCTTATCAAAAGTAGAAATGTCTTCAATTCTCACTACCTGATGTAACCGAAACATCCCGGCCACCGTCTCACTGTCGACTCTTCCGGCCCAGCATTCTTTTTCTGTTAGCGTATACATTTGTGCCTCCCTTGTTGTTTTGTTGTGCTTGATAAATATATAACCAGAGCAAATTTCATACCAAAAACAACAACACACAATTCATCACAGCATCACGACATAAAAAGCCACAAAAAAGTAGGCGAAAATTGCCGCACGGCAATTTTCGCCTACTTTTGCTCCCTGTATTTTTTTATTTTATCCCGCATCGTTCGCTCCCCAATGCCAATGATTTGTGCAGTTCTTCGCTGGTTACCATTGAAATCAGCCAAATTATGTAAAATCACTTTCTTCTCTACCTCATCCATCGTCTCTCCTACATAGATAGGAATAAGCGTATTACTAATAAAAGCACGCGTGTGATTTTTGATTTCAGCTGGTAAATCATCTTTCTGTATACAGGAAGAATTCGTCAGGGCAATAGCCCTCTCAATCATATTCTGTAACTCTCTTATGTTGCCTGGAAAAGAATATTGCTGCAGGAGACGAAGCGCTTCTTCAGCAATTCCTTCTACAGGCTTGCCCATTTTATCGCCGATTTTTCTAATGAAAAACTTCACCAGCAAAGGAATATCTTCCTTTCTTTCCCTAAGAGGAGGCAGATGCATTGGAATAACATTGAGACGGTAATACAAATCTTCACGAAAACGGTTCTCTTTTACTTCTTTTGCCAAATCTCTGTTGGTCGCGGCGACGATGCGAACATCGATCTCGATTTCTTCTGTTCCTCCAACCGGCATGACTTTTCTTTCTTGAAGCACACGCAATAGCTTGCCTTGTAAAGCCAAATCCATCTCACCGATTTCATCTAAAAAAATGGTACCTCCGTCCGCTAAAACAAACAATCCGGCTTTACGTTGCAACGCTCCCGTAAACGCTCCCTTTTCATGTCCAAACAATTCGGATTCCAATAGATGAGATGGTATAGCAGCACAATTAATCGCCTGAAACCTTTTGTTTCTGCGCTTACTCTCGTAATGGATTGTTCTGGCAACCACTTCCTTTCCTGTTCCGCTTTCTCCTGTGATAAGGATATTAGAGCCGATATCTTTTACCTTATCAATCAAAGTAAAAACTTCGCGCATGGCTGCACTTTCTCCGATGAGCCCATTGTTATCTGTTACCTTTTCCAATTCATCGCTTAGCCAACGCACTTTGGATTGCAGTGCATACACTTCTTCCGCTTTTTGCATAAGCACTTCTAATTCGTCAATATGAAGCGGCTTCGTAGCATAGGAAAAGGCCCCTTTGCGCATCGCCTCTACGGAAGAAGGAATGCTTCCGTAAGCTGTCATAATAATGACAATGGTAGAAGGAGATATGCGTTTAATTTCCTCCAATATCTTCATTCCATCATACTCTCCGATTTTTAAGTCCAACAAAACAATGGCAATCTCCGTACGCTCCAACAGAGGCAGTGCTTCTCGCGGATCAGTAAATGCATACACATGATACTCATCCTCTAAAGCAAAAGTAAGCGACTGGCAAATAGTCGGCTCATCATCAATTACCATGACATGATACATCGTTCTCATCCTTTCTGCAGCCCGGTAACCAAATCGTCATAACTGTTCCCTCTCCTTCTCTGCTGCTGGCCCTAATCTCCCCGTTATTTTCCTGTATTAGCTGATATGTAACCGAAAGACCAAGTCCGACACCATTCAATTTCTTGCTGTAGAAAGGCTCAAACATTTTATGAATCTCCTCTTCCGACATTCCTCTTCCATTATCCTCGACTTGAAGAACGGCTTTAGCTTCCTCATAATACCCTCGAATTATAATGATTCCACCTTTTTCTACGGCTTCGATAGCATTTAGAATTACATTCATTAGTACCTGCTTTATTTGCTGTACATCCGCAATCGCCCAAACTTCGCCATCGAATTCCCAACGAATGACCACATCGGCTTCTTTTACTTTCTGCTTAAACAAATGTACAATCCCTTGTGCCATTTCATAAAAAGGAAAAACAATAGGGTCCGATTTTTTCGGACGAGAATAATCCAGCAGATCATTAATCAGCGCGTTGAGACGGGTAATTTCACTCGTAACATGACGTGAAAAAAAAATACGAAATTCCGGGCTGTCGAATTTTTTTGGAAGCAATTGTGTATAGGTAAGAATAGACATTAACGGATTTCGTATTTCATGAGCAATCCCTGCGATCAATTGACCGAGAGAACGTAGCCGATCTTCCTGTGCGATTTTTCTTTCTAATTCTTTTTGCTCCGTAATGTCCATAATATTCAATACGACTCCGGCACTGTCTCCTTCCATCGTTTGAATAGGGGAGATACTGTACACGATATTCCTTTTTTCGGAGCGATCTTTTATCCATACCGTCTCTTTTTGCAAAAAAACTTTTTTGTCTTGCAGTGCAGCGAGAATTTCTTGTTCAGGAATAAAAGCAGCAAGCGGAGTCTGTACAAAGGAAGTCCCAATGATTGCCTTTTCTAGATGTAAATACTCCACCGCCCTATCGTTCATCATCGAAATATTTCCGGATGGGCCCATGGTAATAAAAGAGCTGTATGCACTGTTTAACAATTGTTGCTGGAAGTGTACATTCCCCTCAAGCAAAACCATTTTCTTTTCTAATTCCTTATTTATGCGCTCAATTTGCTTCGTCCGTCTCCCAACTTCTTTTTTCAGGCTTCGATTCCACCAAAGGACACATGTGATAATAACAAAGGTAAGCGCAAGGCCTATCTCCAAATACAAAAGCGTCTGCCGCAGACTGAAACTGTACGGCATAATATATTCTCCAAACCATTTTTTTTCGATTTTCTGGTAGGTTCCATCGCCTTTTATCCGGGAAATCCCTTTGTTAAATACAGATAATAACTCTTTATTCTTGGGCATTACAGCTACTCCGTAATCGGTAGCGTCCAGAGGCTCCCCTACGATCTTCGTTAATGGCTGCTGGCGGCTCTTCTGAAGGAAATACTGCCCGGTAATTCTATTTCCAACGAACGCATCCACCTTTTCCTCTGTCAGCAATTGAATGGCTTCCTGCTGGTTATCCGCTTCTATAAGCTGAACCTGCTTGACCCGGCTTAATAAATCAGTCGCGACATCACCTTTTTGTACCGCTACCCTTCTTCCCTCCAAATCATCCACTTTTCTAATGAACATATTATCTTTCAGAACAAAAATCGCTTGTGAACTGGTGAAATACGGAACTGAAAATTCGTATGTTCCTTTTCTCGCCTCCGTTTTTTTCATGCCCTGAATCGCATCGACCTGTCCTGATTGCAAGGCCTGCACCGCCTGATTCCATGGCATAGGATAATATTCGATGTTCGTTCCCGTCTGAATAGACACAGCATTCATAATATCAATATTAAAGCCCGAATATACTCCGGCATCACTCAAATATTCAAAAGGAGGAAATTGATTATCTCCTGCAATTCGTATTACGTTCTTTGTTTCCTGATATACGGTCGAAGGAAAAAGAAGGAAAGAAAAAAAGAAACAAAGCGCCAGCCCCATACGAAAAATTGTTCTTGTTGTCATCTGGCATTCTCCCTTCTCGCATTTACGAACCATCGACAAGGGATGAAGAACCCTAAGCCGACAGAAGTTTTACTTTATCATACCGCACTTTCTTTTCTTTAGCCTCCCTTCCCCCTCAAATAATAAACCGGGCGAAAGAAACGGCAGCGTTTCTTTCGCCCGGTAAAAACATACGAAAGCAATGAGATATGCTTTTTTATTGCTTGGTAGCCTGTTTGGCCGCTTCTACATTTGCAGATGCTTCTTTAGCCTGCTTAGCTGCTTCTGGAAGTTCGATCTTCACATTATCGTTATAATCGCTATACTTTACATTTTGAGCCATAATCATTTGCTTGAATGGAATTTCTTCGGCATTACCAGCTTTTTCATTGAATGAAATGACAAATTGCATGCTGCTATCTACAGGCAGTTTTGTCTTCGGATCAAAATTCATAACCCCTTGAAGATAAATAGCACCGATGCTTTTTTCTGCCTCTTTAAGTGCTGCTGTCATATCTTCCATTCCCTGCATGCCGTTCATCATCGAAGCTAGATCGGATAACTTATCGATGCGTCCCTGGAACGACAACTGTCCCTCTCCTGCACTTCGGTAGAACAGCTTTTTCTCTAACTGCGGCGGAACGCCAGACATCTGCTGCTCCATCATCGTCTTCATATCCAGCGGGAATGCATCTTTCATTTTTACCCATTCTGACGTACCCTTGGAATCGGCAGAAGCAATCTCCGGCATCTTCATATGCATATACATATCCTTGCCGATAACATATTGCTCGATTTCCATATCTCCCAGCTCTACTCCCTGTCCGAAATCCGGCATCTTCATATGGGATTTCGTATACATGGAGTCAGGCATAACATAAGCGCCTTCCATTTTCATGGACATGCCTTTTTTGGCCATTTCTTCAAACGTTTTACGTTCGTCAGCAGACAGTTGCTCCAGCGCATTCTGCTTTAACACCATGCTGAAAGACATGTCGCCTTTCAAATTGAAGGACTTAATGTCCTTCTGCGCCTTCTGGCTTTCTTCCAGAAGCTTTGTAGCATCACTGGAAGTAGACAGCAGTTGTTTAACAAGGGATTCGGCTTCTTGCTTCGTAATGGCCCGATCCAGATCATTCCAGTTATAATCCACCTTGGCACTCTTCATCCAGCTTGCAATGTTGCTTGCCCAATGCTCAGAATCAAGCGGCGAAGAACCTCCGGGAACGGGATGATCCGGTATGCCTAGCGCACCACTAATCAGGGCTATCGCTTCGCCTGATTTCAATTTATCTTCCGGACGCACAGTGCCATCGTTATACCCGTGCAAAGCGCCTACCGTCTGCAATTTGTTTACGATGTCTGCCAACTCACTGCCCTGCGGCACATCTTTATATGTACGCTTTTCTTCACTCTTTGGCAGATCAATGGCCTGATCAAGCATTTTGAAAAACTCTCCCCGCGTCAGCGTTTCGCCCTGCGGTTGTACCGCGACAGCTGGTTCTGCTGCAAGCACGTTGAATGCCGGTGTTCCCATTAACATTGCCAAACTTAACATTCCCGCTGCTGCTACTTTTCCTTTTTTCATGCGGATTCCCCCTCCAAATTATTCTTACATTCTCTTTTACGGAAAAACATTAGGAAAAGTTTCAATAATCTTCTATTTCATTCAATCTATGCTATTCCCTCTCCTGATGAATCAGGCTCTGTTTCAAATCCCACAGCTTCTGGCTTAAATCAACATGATATTCATGCGGATTAATCAACCGCTTAATTTCCGGCGAGAAGCAGCTTAATTGCTGCTGAACATAAGCGCGGATGCTTTCTAAAGGCGGCGTATCGTAGCAGCGATGGCCCTGTTCGATGACCGGCTGAAGCAAGGATTCAACTCTATAGTTGTGGATCGTCTTGCGTTTGTGCGGAAATAGAGGATCGAACAAAGTAATTCTGTCGCGCGGAATATCTTCGTCCGCAAGTGCAATCAAATCAGCCAGCGGCTTGTCCGACGCTCGATCATAAAAGCGAACTACCTGCTTATATCCTGGATTCGTAATCTTGGTCGGATTCTCGGAAATCTTTAGACGCGGCAGCCATTCGCCATCTTTTTCCACAGCAGCAAGCTTATAGACACCCCCCAGAGCCGGACAATCGTACGACGTAATGAGATTCGTTCCTACGCCCCAGATGGCAATTTGCGCCCCCTGGTTTTTTAAGTCCTGAATCAACCGTTCATCCAGATCGCTGGATGCGACAATGGCCACATCTATAAGCCCCGCTTCATCCAGCATCCGGCGCGCCAGTTTGGACAAATACGCCAAATCCCCGGAATCAAGCCGAATACCCAGCAATCTTTTTCCCCGTTCCTTCATCGCAAGACCAAGCTGAATGGCATGCGGAATACCAATCCTCAGCGTATCGTATGTGTCTACCAGCAGCACTGTCTCATCCGGAAACGCTTCACTGTATGCGGTAAACGCATCCATCTCATGGTCGAACAATTGAACAAAGCTGTGGGCATGCGTCCCCTTTACCGGAATGCCGAAATCCTGTCCTGCCATCAAGTTCGACGTTGCATGTACACCACCGATGTACGCAGCTCGTGCACCGTAATAACCGGCTTCCGCTCCCTGAGCACGGCGAAGGCCGAATTCAAGCACGGTATCCCCTTTCGCCGCTCCAACAATTCGCGCCGCTTTTGTAGCGATTAATGTCTGATGGTTAATCATTGTCAACATAGCCGTCTCAATAAGCTGCGCCTCACTAACCTGCGCCTCCACACGAATTAACGGCTCTCCCGGAAATACAATCGTTCCTTCCTTCATGGCTGCGATGTTTCCAGTAAAGCGAAAATTACGCAATATTTCCAAAAACTCTTCTTCATATGGATAAACGCTACGCAAATAAGTAATATCTTCTTCCGTAAAATGAATGTTCTCGATGTAATCAAGCACTTGATCCAGCCCAGCAAAAATCGCATATCCGCTTCCACAGGGCGACTTTCGGAAAAACACATCGAATATCGTGCGCTGGCGAGCCATCCCCTTCTTGTAATAAGCGTACATCATATTAATCTGGTACAAGTCTGTACTCATGGTTAAATTTTTCATTAGTCCATCTCCTCACAAGCTCTCTTTCCTTAATTGACGGGGATTATACGGATGATATACTTTGGGTAACCATGCAATCGGACACATAAGGAGGCGTACATATGCTGCTTCATCCGTTGTTTATCGATTTGGCTGAACGCACCGCCACACTTGTCGTGCTAGCTTTTTTTCTCTCTCGTTTTCGCTTTTTTCGCCGTATGCTCCGGCGCACCGATGGGCCGCGGGACAAAATCATTACGATTATAGTATGTACACTTATCGGCATCTATGGAACGTATGCAGCCATCCCTATCGAAGGAGCGCTCGCAAACTCCCGGGTTATCGGTCCTGTTATGGCAGGTCTTCTGGGCGGTCCACTCGTCGGTATAGCAACCGGCTTTCTAGCTGGTGTACACCGCTATTTTCTCGGCGGATTTACCGACATTGCCTGCGCCGTCTCGACGACTGTGGAAGGCCTGCTGGCAGGTCTGGTCTATCTCAGGTACCATCGCCGCTCTATGCACTGGGGTGCCGCATGGCTGGTCGGCTTCATCGCGGAAGGTGTGCAGATGTTGATCATTCTTAGCGTTGCACGACCATTCACAGAGGCGTTGCGCCTTGTCGAAATTATTGCACTCCCAATGATGCTCGTCAATGCCTCAGCTATCGCCCTGTTCATTATGATTGTACAGGCTGCGAAAGCTGAAGAGGAAAAAATCGGCTCCATGCAAGCGCAGCGCGCCCTGCAGATCGCCGATATCACACTTCCGATACTGCGCCAGGGACTCGATGAACATTCCGCGGAAAAGACAGCCCGCGTTATTTACAACATGACCGAAGCAGCCGCAGTAGCAATTACTGACAAAGAACGCATCTTGGCCCACATTGGCGCTGGAGACAATCATCACAACAAAGGAACCCCTTTGCAGACAGAAGCAACGCTGGAAGCGTTACGCAGCCAGAATGTAATCTGGGCCCATAATAAAAAAGAGATTGGTTGCAGCAGCAAAGATTGTCCCCTGCACTCTGCCATTATCGTTCCACTCACCAAGAGGGAATCCACAGTCGGTACACTAAAGCTGTATTTTAAGCGAGAGCATGAAGTGTCCATTGTCGACTGGGAACTGGCACGTGGCCTTGCGCAACTGTTCTCAACCCAACTCGAAATCGCCGATCTGGAGAAACAGGCTTCGCTTTTGGCTGATGCAGAAATCCGGGCGCTACATGCGCAAATTAATCCGCACTTTCTTTTTAATGCCCTGAATACAATCTCTTCTTTTATTCGTACCAAACCGGAAACAGCCCGGCGCCTCATTGTGAATCTGGCTGAATTTTTCCGGCGCAATCTACATCAGGGAGACCGAATTATTACAGTGGAAGAAGAGATGAAGCATGTAGAAGCCTATCTCGAAATCGAACAGGCACGCTTCGGGGATAAGCTGCAAGTTAAAACCGATATCCAGCCGCTTGCCTGGAAACAGCACATTCCCGGTTTGATTCTTCAGCCGATTGTAGAGAATGCTGTGAAACACGGTCTGCTTGCGAAGAAAGAAGGAGGCACCGTCCATATTTTTATCGGCAAAGAAAACCAGGCGCTTACCGTTCGCGTAACTGATAACGGTGTCGGATTTTCACCGTATACGAAGACACGTCCCCTATCCGGCATCGGTCTTGTGAATGTGAGAAGCCGTCTTCAGGCACTGTATGGTAACCCGTATGATTTAAAAATCGAGTGCAATCCTGGTGGAGGCACCGTCTGTACAATTACGATGCCATGGGAGGAAAGGAATGTATCATAACATATGCTGCGAGTAATCATCGTTGACGACGAAGCGCCAGCACGCTCGGAGCTGCGCTATTTACTGGAACAATACGAAGATGTTGAGATTATTGGAGAAGCGGCAAGCGGTGAAGAAGCACTCTATACGATCGCTTCACAGAAACCGAATGTAGTATTCCTGGATATTCATCTTCATGATATCGAAGGGATTGAAATTGCGGAGAAGTTAGCCAAAAACGATGCAAGTCCATACATCGTATATGCTACTGCATACGATTCGTATGCACTACAGGCTTTTGAAACAGAAGCGATGGATTACCTGCTCAAACCATTCAATGAGGAACGCCTCGATAAAACGTTGAAAAGGCTTCGCAAACGGATAAGCCAGGGGCCCGTAGACAGGATGGATACATCCGCTTCCCTGGAACAAGCATTACGCCAGGTTATCGAAACGATGCAGCCTATGGCTAAATCATTCATGACTTTCTCCCGCATTCCTGTAGAGAAAGCGACAAGCGTGGCCTTCGTCCAGGTGGACGATATTATTTATGCCGCTGCCGAAGGCCGCAACGCGCGCATTCACACGAAGACAGAGAACTATGTCACATCCTTTTCCCTTCAAGAGCTGGAAAAAAAACTTCCTGAGGAGAAATTTTACCGGATTCATCGTACATATATCGTGAACCTTTGCCGAATCATTGAGTTCATTCCATGGTTTAAGGGTACTGTCCAGGTAAGGGTTGACGATGCGGAAGAAACGCTTCTTCCCGTTAGCCGCACACTCGTAAAAGATCTTAAGCTTCGACTCGGTTTCTAGCGTCATTACATACACAAGTGCATATGGCTGGACTTTCCTTTTGCCGCATGCACTTGTTCCTGTTATTAACATCGTTTTTTTTACTGTTCATGCATTGTTTACTACCGTTGATGTAAAATCGATAGCACGCTATAGCCAAGCAGGCTACAATTACAATACAATTATTAGAAAATTTTAAATCATAAAATTTCAGAGAAAGAAAGAGGGGATTTACAAATGAAGAGCCGTATGTTCTCCATCTTAATCTGGGGTGCGATTTCGCTTGTCGGTGCGGTGGCCTGGGGCTGGGTTGCCCTTGTACGTGGCGAGGAAATCAATGCGGCCTGGCTTTTAATTGCTGCTCTGGCAAGCTATGCAGTCGCTTATCGGTTTTATAGTCGTTTTATCGCTCATAAGATTTTCAACCTGAATGACAAAAGGGCAACACCCGCTGAAGTTCATAATGATGGTAAAGACTTCGTTCCGACCAACAAATGGGTTGTATTCGGCCACCACTTTGCTGCAATTGCCGGTGCAGGCCCGCTTGTTGGTCCTACCCTTGCCGCACAGATGGGATATCTGCCCAGTACTATCTGGATTGTTGTAGGGGTTATTCTTGCAGGTGCTGTTCAGGATTTTATTATCCTTATTGGCTCCATGCGACGTGATGGAAAAAGTCTGGGACAAATCGCGAAGGAAGAAATCGGACCGGTTGGCGGCCTGATTGCCATGGTTGGTATTCTTGCCATTATGATTATTCTTATTGCTGTATTGGCACTTGTTGTAGTCAATGCTCTGGCTGAAAGCCCTTGGGGCACCTTCACGATTGCCATGACCATTCCGATTGCGCTGTTCATGGGCTTTTATATGCGCTATATTCGTCCAGGGCGTGTTGGGGAGACATCCCTTATCGGATTCGCGCTCATGATGCTTGCACTCGTAGCCGGACAATGGGTAGCGGAATCGCCTACCCTTGGACCCATGTTTACGTTTAGTCCGGAAGCTCTCGCTATTTTAATGATTATCTACGGCTTCATCGCATCCATTCTACCCGTGTGGATGCTGCTCGCTCCGCGTGATTATCTTAGCTCGTTCCTTAAAATCGGAACGATCGGATTGCTCGGCATCGGCATTATCCTAACATTGCCGACTTTACAAATGCCTGCGGTAACGAAGTTCATTGATGGAAGCGGACCGGTATTCACCGGTAATCTGTTCCCCTTCCTATTCATTACAATTGCCTGTGGTTCCATCTCTGGCTTCCATTCGCTCGTATCAAGCGGTACGACGCCGAAGCTTATTGCTAAGGAAAGCCACAGCCGCGCCATCGGCTACGGTGGTATGCTGATGGAATCGTTCGTCGCCATCATGGCGCTCATCGCCGCTACCATTCTGACACCCGGCACCTACTTTGCGATTAACAGTCCAGCGGCCGCTATTGGCACAGATGCCATCGCTGCAGCACGTACGATTACAGAATGGGGCTTTACTGTCTCGGCGGCTGAACTAACGCAATTGGCAAAAGACGTAGGGGAGAATTCCATTCTATCCCGTACAGGTGGTGCGCCGTCACTTGCGGTCGGTATGTCCGTCATTTTCTCGACTATTCTCGGCGGCAAGGCTCTCATGGCTTTCTGGTATCACTTCGCAATTCTGTTCGAAGCGGTATTCATTCTTACAACTATCGACGCCGGTACACGGGTCGGACGTTTTATGGTAAGCGAATTGGTCGGCAACTTCGCTCCGAAATTCAAAGATATGACATGGCTGCCCGGCAATATTATCTCTAGCGCCGTCATCAGTCTGGGCTGGGGATACTTCCTGTATGCGGGCGTTATTGACCCGCTTGGCGGCATTAAGACGCTCTGGCCGCTGTTCGGTATCGCCAACCAAATGTTGGCCGCAATCGCGCTGGCAGTCGGAACGACCATTATATTGAAAATGGGTAAAAAAGTGTACGCCTGGGTTACACTTGTACCGCTCACCTGGCTGCTCACTGTCACAATGACAGCCGCCTGGCAAAAGCTATTCCATCCCGAGCCGGCCATCGGATTTCTCTCCCATGCCTCTGCTTTTTCAAAAGCATTGGAACAGGGACAATTGCCTAAAGGCGTAAAAACAATAGAAGCTGCAAAACAAATGATTTTTAATGATCGCGTAGATGCTATAATGACTGCGATTTTTGTCGGCATCGTACTCCTGCTTATCATCGACTGCTTGCGTGTTTGGATTAGCATTCTGCGGGGCACGTATCGTGGTTCGCTTCAAGAAGCACCTTTCGTGGAATCCAAAGGCGACGCTTCTATTTATGGAGGAGGCGGTCATTCGCACAGCGCATAAAGGAGGGGATAAATAATGTGGAACGATGAAGCATGTCCGAAACAATCGTATGTTCCACCGGAGAAAGTAAAGGAGATATCGGCTAACCATTCGCTCATGCGGCGGATTCGCTCGACGTTCCGAATGATCTTCGGTATTCCGGACTATGAGTTGTATCTGGATTACTGGCATGCAGCACCGCCGAAGGATGAACAGACACCCATGTCTGAGAAGGAGTTCTTCCGACAAGCAATTGAACAACGCTACGGAAACGGAAAACGGACACGTTGCTGCTAATAAGAAAAGGGCCTGCTTATCCCATCCGGGACAGCAGGCCTTTTACCTTAGTAGCTTTTTGTCATATTCAAGAGAACGGTAAAGATTTCGACGACAAGTGCGATAGTGCCGAAATACATTAGGATGAAGGGCACCTTTACACATTAATTTTTAGATGCTGCTTATACGGAGAAAAATCAATCTGCTTCTTCTGTAGATGGGCGACCAGGAACTTATGGTCGCGAGCAGGCGTTGCCACAATGTATCCCTTGATAACAAGGTCGGTCGTTATCTGCTTGACCCCTGCCTCAAGCGCCAGCATCCCGATTTTTCCCGCAATGCTGCGACGGGCTACATCGCGAAACAGTTGTGGCACAGGACTAACCAGTTCATCAAGCAACTCTGTCGTCTCGTCTGTCCACATATGACGTGTCTTGTCAATATAATGGTCTTGCCAGTCCAACTCTGACATTCCGTCCTGCTTCGGCATTGATTTTAAGAACTTACGGAACATGAAAAATCCGCCAACGGCAAGCAATAAAATAAGAAGAACTGTCCAGACGATAATGAAAGAACCGAACCATGCTGACATTGCTATAAATCACCGCTTCCCTTTTCGGTAATATTTATGGTACGATATAGTATCGTAACTCAACTTATGCAATATGCTTATGATATTTACAATTACAGCCAATTATTATTACATTTATTTAATAAGTATACTATCACACCTGTTGATTATCCATAGGTTGGAAGGGAGAAGATGCTCCCATCGTACTGGATAATCAGCATCCTTGAGATCAAAACATATAACAAGGAGGAAGATTTCCGTGCAACAAGAGCATTTGGAAACACAAAAGCCATATCGTGTGCTTTTATTTTATAAATACATTCATATTGAAAATGCAGAAACATTCGCAGCCGAACATTTGGATTTCTGTAAAAATCTAGGTATAAAAGGCCGCATTATCGTCGCTGATGAAGGCATTAATGGCACACTATCCGGGACAGTGAAACAAACAGAACAATATATGGACACGCTACGGCAAGATCCTCGTTTTGCTGATATGTTTTTCAAAATCGACGAAGTGGATGAACATGCCTTCAAGAAAATTTTTGTTCGTTACAAAAAAGAGCTGGTAACGTGGCGCTTCGAACAAGATGTTGATCCGAATGAGACAACCGGTAAATATTTAAGTCCAAAGGAATTTTACGAACATCTGCAACGTGACGATGTAATCGTAATTGATGGTCGTAACGATTATGAATATGAAATCGGACACTTCCGCGGTGCGATTAAGCCTGGTGTTAATTCTTCTCGCGAGTTTCCAAAATGGATTCGTGAAAACCTGGGGGACTACAAGGACAAAAAAATTATCACGTACTGCACAGGCGGGATTCGCTGTGAGAAGCTATCCGGATTTTTGCTAAATGAAGGCTTCACCGATGTGGCCCAGCTGCATGGAGGCATCGTCACATACGGTAAAGACCCTGAAGTACAAGGTCGCTTATTCGACGGCAAATGCTACGTATTCGATGAACGAATTTCCGTACCGGTTAACCAAACTGAAGAGGATGTAATTATTTCTAAATGTAAACACTGCGGTAAGCCGAGCGATCGCTATGTAAACTGTGCGAATCCATGGTGTAATGTGCAGCACTTCTGCTGTGAAGCATGCGAGGATGAGCACAAACGCTCCTGCTCCACAGCATGCGCAGAACATAAGGATAATCGTTATGTAAAAGAACAGCTTGCTAAACAAGAGGAAGCCGTTAAATAACCGTACTGTTATACTGCCAAAAGGCCGGAACTTCCCCGGCCTTTTTTCTTTTGAATACTACTGTACTTATACTGCTAACGGACGAAATAATCGGTAGCAACATGTATAGGCTTTGACCCAAGCGCCAGCTTATTTCGCATTCTTTCAAATAGCGGTGTATGGCTGACAATAGGGACAGCCGTACGCCGAAGTCGTAGTAGGAGAGGATTACGGATACCTAGCATGTTCGCCTGCATCCGTTGAATGCTTTGGATTTGTGCAACGGCTGGACGTCGCTCCTTCTCATACAGATGAAGCTCTCTCTTCGATAGAATTCCCGTACTCGTCCGTAGCGCCTCCATAATGACAGGATGGGCAGCTACTGCATCTTGAATGGCCAAACTATTTCCCTGTCCAGAAAATGGAGAGGCAATGTGCGCAGCATCTCCGATGAGCAGCAGTCCGTCCTGCACCCAGCTTTTCATCATTGCCACCTGAATATCCAATATTGAGCATTGCTTAAAATCAACCAAATGCCGCGCAAGCCCACTCTGCAAACCCGGTTCCACTGCGCTCAACCGATTGCGGAATTGTTCGATGCCCTGCCTGCGCAATTCATTGTATGTTCCTTTGCGAATCACCCATCCAATTTGCACTTTATCTTTACCCATCGGTATATGAATCAGCATCCCTTCATCTTCAATTTGTATTTGTAACGGATACTTTTTTCCTCCTATGGCCGGCATGTCAAACCATACAAAATCGAATTGATGCTCTTCTTTCTCCTGTTCAATCCCTGCGAGTTTTCGTACGGTAGAATAGCGCCCATCAGCACCAACTACTACCCTTGTTGACAACTCGAGCCGTTCACTGCCTCTCCTCACCTGTACACCGGATACACCTTTCTCTCCTTTAATCAAATCTGTCACGACAGTACCATTCATGAAAGTAAAATTATCAAATGCAGATGCTTTATCAATTAAAAACTGAAGCAGCAAAGGCTGCGCAAGATTTACGCCAAAATGATAAGGACGCGGCAAATCGTCAAACCTTACAGAAAATAGCCTTTTTCCATGATCAATGAAGTGAAAGGCGTCAATTTTTCGATGAGGCAAAGCAAGCACCCCATCGAGCACGCCCATCTGATCAAATAATTTCATCACACTCGGCTGAAAAAAGTACCCTCGAAACTCGCGATCCAGTTCCTTATGACGCTCTACCAGCGCGACTCTTACCCCACTCCGCGCAAGTAAATATGCCAGCGTACATCCCCCAGGTCCTGCTCCTGCCACGATAACATCAAATTCCAGATCACTTCCGCCCATTTTTCCCCACCCTTTCACTTAGTAAGTACTTACTCAATGAACTAGATAAAGAAATAGTTAAGAAATTATTTTGATAAATTGATGAACAGTAACTGTGATATAGTTCTCACGTTCATTCTTATTGTCCTGTACACGATCATGAATAAGAAAATACATAACAAGCGCATTCAGCATATTGCGAATCGCAATGTACAGCTCCTGCTCGCCAATAGTACTGCGTTCTTTTAAAAATCCGGCAAACAATTGTACACCGCGTGCTACCAATTGATTCAGCTTTTCCTGAATAGCCGGATTACGGTGTGATTCACCGAAGAACATTGCAATAAGAGCTTCCTTCTCGTCCAGCAAACGGAAGAGCGAACGCAATATATAAGTCAACGCCTCTTCCAGCCCTGTTTCCTCTCGTATTTCCAGTGTGATAAGCCGCAAAGACTCATTTAGTGTATGCCGATCAATTACCGCCCATAGCAGCTCTTCCTTTGACGTAAAATAATGATAAATCAATCCGTCGGTTACACCAGCCTGACGTGCGATATCCTTCGTTGTACTTGCGGAAAATCCTTTCCTCGAAAACACGGCCAGTGCCGCATCGATTAATTTGGTCTTCGTCTCTGCAGCTTGCAAAGCACGATTTGTTTGTTTTTTCATCGTGTTCTATAGCTTCCTCTCAATTCGTTAAGTATTTACTTAACGAAAATATACTTCTCTCTTTACATTTCGTCAATAGTAAAAAAACAAAAAATAGGCCCGCAGCGCAGTGCAGACCTATTGCTTTCTATACATCATTGATACGCCAGCAAATAGCTTTCCAGCTCATTTAAAATCTGCAGCAGAGCCGCCCTAATCTCGAACTCATCCCGTGTCGTAGGCAGTGGCATGGCTTCGTACTCCCGACGCAGCACACGAATCTCATCACGCATCCCTCCAAGCTCTGCATGTTTCCCCCTACCAAGCTTCTCCGCAATTTTACGCAGCATCACAGCCAACATCTCTCCCTGCACTACGACTTTCTGAACATGGGATACGAGTGCGAGCATTCGCTTTATTGTCTCGAACTGCTTTTCTTTTTCCTCGAAGTACTGGTAATCATTCATCTCGTCACGAGTCATCGCATTTTCCGCATTCAACAGCGCCTCCGCCTTACCCTGTCCGATCAGTTCATCAATGGAGAGAATTTCCCGGCCATCCCAGATATATCCTTCATTTTCAAGATGATTGGCAAGCTGTGTGAACAATGAAGCACACTCCCCCGTTAATTTCTCCCTTATTTCCTGCACCCGCTTCTTCCGTGACGGCATGTACGCCATGTTAACCAGCAATGACACCACCATACCAGAAAATAAAATCAGCACCTCATTCTGGACAACGGCAAGTGAAATTTCCTCAGCGGCAAACAGATGAAGCGAAACGACGGAGCAGAGCACGATCCCGCGTTCCGCTCCAATTTTTACTAACAGGGGAATAGCAAGCAATAAAATAAGACCTATAACATAAACGCGAAAATCCAGCAAATAAAACAACCCTGAACCGATAAACAGCGTAATGCCTGCGGAAAGCGACAGTTTTCCTGCCGCAGCGAGGGAAGCCTTCCGCGTCGCCTGCAGCGTCAAAATAGCGATCACTCCGGCAAATGTATACGTGTCCAGTCGAAGAAAATGAGCCAAATAAATCGAAAGCACCACCGCCAACGCTGTTTTTGCAATACGAAACCCTATTTTCATATAGCCTCCTAAAAGAAATGAATAAGACTTTATACTTATAAACAAACTCTTTATCTAATTCCATATTCTCTTATGTAAGGTTTTGGTTTATGATGAAAAGAGTAGAAAATACTAATGAAAAAGATACCATTTCTTATCGAATAGGAGCGTGTTCCCAATAATGACGGAAATCGCAAAAGACCAAACATCGCATCTTCATGACGAGTGGGATTCATTAAAAAAATCCTGCCGTTATTTTTATGACATGCTTAATGAAGAAAGTACGCTTGTTCTTTCCGATACAGAAAAAATTATCGGATACTGGGAAGGCAAGCATATTAAATTTGGCTTCAGAGAAGGAAGCAGCCTTCCCGAAAATACAGCGCTTCGACGCTCGCTGGAGCAAAAGCGCAAAGTCAGCCGCACTGTTGATCATCAGGAATCAGCGTTTGGCTTCGGATACTCGGCCACAAGCATTCCTCTGTTTGATGAGCAGCGCCGACTTATCGGAGCCCTCGCAGTCTCTACTCCCATTCAAAAGCAGGAAATGCTTAAAAATATGGCATCAGAATTGATGCAAACATCTGAGCAGACGACACAGGCCACTGAGGACATCGCTGCCGGTGCTACAGGTATGGCGGATGCGGTAAGTGCTCTATCGGTTAACTCGCAAAAGGCCCAGAACGCACTAAGCACAGTAGGCAAGGTCATCAACCTGATTAAACAAGTTGCCGATCAAACCAACCTCCTCGCCCTGAATGCTGCAATCGAAGCAGCGCGTGCAGGCGATGCGGGTCGTGGCTTTGCCGTCGTTGCCGACGAGGTACGCAAACTTGCTTCGAGCACACGAGACAATGTAGAGGAAATCTCGAAAAATCTCATGGAAATGTCAGGCACCATTGAAGAAATCGTAAAGGAAGTCAAAAACCTCGACATTTTAGCTCAACAACAAGCAGCTGCCACTGAGCAAATCAGCGCATCAATGGCTTCACTTGAAGAAAACTCAAGGAAAGTCGCAGAAGTATCCGAATCTCTCATCCAACGCAAAGCTTCAGATGTGTAACATCCATTCCTTTCCTACAAAAAAAGGCAGGCCGGAATTGATATTCCGTCTGCCTTTTTTCTGCCCACCAAACATTACTTGGACAATGAATGAATACCGTGTCCAAGAGCCGCTTCTGCCGCCTCCATCGTTACTTCGGATAACGTCGGATGCGCATGGATGGTTAACGCGATGTCTTCTAGCGTTGCGCCCATCTCGATAGCAAGGCCGGCTTCTGCAATAAGATCAGATGCTTCTGGACCGACAATTTGCACTCCAAGCACTCGTCCATCCTCTTCGTTTGCTACAACTTTCACGAAACCGTCTGTTTCATTAACACTCAACGCACGGCCATTTGCCGCAAAGGAGAAGCGACCCGTTTTCACCTTGAATCCTTCTTCTTTCGCCTGCTCTTCCGTCAAGCCGACAGTAGCCATCTCTGGATCGGAGAACACAACCGCCGGGATTGCCATATAGTCGATTTCGCTTGGTTCACCAGCAATCACTTCCGCTGCTACTTTACCTTCGTATGACGCTTTGTGTGCCAGAGCAGGACCAGCCACAACATCACCAATCGCATAAATATTCGGCACGCTCGTTTTACACTGCTTATCAACCTCGATAAGTCCACGGTCCGTCAGCTTCATCTCGATGGCTTCTAACCCTAGTTCATCCGTATTCGGACGGCGTCCCACCGTTACCAGACAATAATCCGCCTCGAATACTTCTTCCTTATCTTTAATTTTTGCTGTTACCTTTACGCCATTTTCCGTTACTTCACTCGATTGCGCCATCGCCTCGGTATGGATTTCTACACCTAGCTTCTTCAGCTTTTTGCGTACCATTTGTACCATTGGCTTCTCGAAACCAGGCAGAATATTGGCCGCGCCTTCAAGCACAGTCACTTTCGCACCCAGCTTTGCGAACACAGTGCCGAGCTCGATACCGATATAGCCGCCGCCAACAACGAGCATTTGCTCTGGAATATGATCCAATTCCAATGCTTCGGTCGAAGAAAGAATGCGCTCGCTGAAAGGCAAGGCCGGAATCTCGATCGGACGGGAGCCTGTTGCGATAATGCAATGGTTAAAACGGTAGCGGTTCACTTCATAACCATGGAACACGCGCACCTCATTCTCGCTTACAAAAAGCGCCTCGCCCGGAATCACTTCTACACCGTTTCCTTTAAGAAGCGTTCCAACACCGCCTGTCAATTTATTGACAACGCTTTGCTTCCACTCCTGTACTTTTTTCATGTCGACGGATACACCTTCGACGTTAATACCGATGCTGCTTCCCTCTTTCGCCTGTTCATACTGCTTGGCGGCAGAGATAAGCGACTTGGACGGAATGCAGCCACGGTTAAGGCATACGCCGCCGACTTCTGCCTTATCCACGATCGCTACCTTCTTGCCAAGCTGGGCAGCACGAATTGCCGCCACATATCCACCCGGTCCAGCACCAATCACCAGCACATCAAGCTCTGTTGTAAATTCACCTACTACCATGTATTACACCTCCATGACAAGCATTTCCGGATTTTGCAGCAGGCCTTTAATATAGTTCATATACAATTGCGCCATCTCACCATCGATAAGGCGGTGATCAAAGCTTAAGGACAGCGCCATAACAGGTGCAGCTACGATTTCATCATTTTCATTCACAACCGGCTTCTTCGCGATGCGTCCTACGCCAAGGATCGCCACTTCCGGATAGTTAATAACCGGAGTAAAGAACATGCCCCCTGCAGAACCAATGTTCGTAATAGAGAATGTACTTCCTTTCAACTCATCAGAAGAAGCTTTTCGTTCGCGCGCTTTAGTGGCCAGCTCGGAAATTTCGCCCGCAATTTTCCACAGCGGTTTACGGTCCGCATCCTTGATAACCGGCACAAGCAATCCTTCATCTGTTGCAGCTGCAATACCGATATTGTAGTATTTCTTCAATATAATTTCGTTATTCTCGTCATCGATGCTTGCATTCAGTTCCGGGAACTCTCGCAGACCTGCGATAGCAGCCTTAACAATGAACGGCAAGTATGTCAGCTTCACTTCTTTTTTCTCCGCAATCGGCTTGAAGCGAGTGCGCATTTCTACTAGCTTGGTTACATCCACTTCATCCATAATGGTTACATGCGGCGCGGTATACATCGATTTCGTCATTGCGGTTGCAATGGCTTTGCGGATACCTTTAAGCGGCTTACGTTCTTCAAGTCCACCAGACGCTGCTTGTACTGCTGCTGGAGCCTGTTTTTGCTCGCCTGCTGTCTGAGCCACCTGTTGTGTTTGCTCTGCTTGCGGTGCTGCTGCCTGGGCTTTGCCGCCGCCTTGTGCAAATTGCTCTACGTCTTCGCGGGTTACACGGCCATTTTTACCTGTAGCTTGTACCTGACGAATATCGATGCCGCGTTCGCGAGCCAGCTTACGTACAGCCGGTGTTGCATATACGCGCTTGTTCTCATCCACTGGCTCAGCCTTCTGCTGCACAGGAGCCTGGCCTTGCGTTAGCGGTGTTTTTTCTACGTCCGCCTGCTCGGATTTCTCTTTCAGCTCTTCTCCTACATCGCGTCCGGTAGCATCTGCCGTCTCGCTCTGCGGCTCGTATGCGCCTTCAGATGCTGCAGCACCCTCTGCATCGAATTCGACGAGTACGTCACCGACGACGGCTACCGTTCCTTCGTCCACTTTAATAGCGAGCACTTTTCCGTTTACGGGAGAGGGAATCTCTACAACCGCCTTGTCATTTTGTACTTCCATAATGATCTGGTCTTCTTCGACTTGATCGCCTTCTTTAATATGCCACTTAACGATTTCGCCTTCGTGGATGCCTTCACCAATATCCGGCATCTTGAACTGGAACGCCATAGATGGGACCTCCTCTTTAAGTATTGTTGCGAATAATATCGAAGGGTCGATTTAGAAATCGAGCACTTTCTTCATACCTTCGATGACACGGGACGGATCCGGCAACCATACATCTTCCGCTGCCGCAAATGGGAACACTGTATCCGGAGACGTTACGCGCACGACCGGAGCCTCCAGAGAGAGGATAGCCTTTTCGTTGATTTGAGCGATGACTTCAGCCGCCACACCCGCTTGTTTTTGTGCTTCCTGTACAACAACGACACGATTGGTTTTTTCAACGGAGGCAATAATTGTTTCCGTATCAATCGGATTGATGGTACGCAGGTCGATAACCTCAACCGATACATTACGTTCTTTTTCAATTTGTTCGGCCGCTTTCAAGGATGTTTGTACCATAGCGCCATACGTAACGATGGTCACATCTTTTCCTTCTTTTACTACATTCGCTTTACCTAACGGAACTGTGTACGATTCTTCTGGTACTTCACCGCGGAAAGAACGGTATAGCTTCATATGCTCAAGGAAGATAACCGGATCATTGTCGCGAATAGCGGAAATGAGAAGTCCTTTCGCATCGTACGGATTGGACGGAATAACTACTTTTACACCTGGCGTTTGCAGGAACAGCCCCTCTAAGCTGTCAGCATGCAATTCCGGCGTTTTCACGCCACCGCCAAACGGCGCGCGGAATACGATTGGAGAGTTATAGCGTCCACCAGAGCGGTAGCGCATACGCGCTGCCTGGGATGCAACCGCATCAAACGTCTCAAATACAAAACCGAAGAACTGGATTTCGGCAACCGGACGGAAGCCTTGCAGGCCAAGGCCGACTGCCATGCCGCCGATAGCGGATTCCGCAAGCGGCGTATCGAATACACGCTCTTCGCCGAACTCTTTCTGAAGTCCGTCCGTTGCGCGGAATACCCCACCGTTCACCCCTACGTCTTCACCGAACACGAGTACGTTCGGATCAGCTTTCATTTCTGTACGCAGTGCGTCTGTAATGGCTTGGATCATGGTCATTTGTGCCATGGCTTACTTCATCTCCTTCTGCTTATACTCATCGTATTGCTCCTGCAGAGCCGGAGTCTTCTCTTCAAACATAATATCGATCAGATCGGTTACTTTTTGCTTCGGTTGTGCGTCTGCTTTTTTAATCGCTTCAGCAATCTCATTCTTCGCCTGTTCGATTACTTTGTCCTCTTCCTCTTTAGACCAGAGGTTTTTGCTTTCAAGATACGAACGGAAACGTACAAGCGGATCTTTTTGTTCCCACTCAGTCATTTCTTCTTGTGCACGATAACGGGTCGGATCATCGCCTGCCATCGTATGCGGTCCATAACGGAACGTCAACGCTTCGATCAGTGTCGGGCCTTCGCCTGCGAGCGCGCGTTCTCTTGCTTCTCGTACCGTTTCGTATACGGCAATCGCATCCATACCGTCGATTTGCACGCCTTTAATACCCGCTGCTTGCGCTTTCGCCGCCACCGATTCGGCTGCTGTTTGCTTGGAGAACGGCGTAGAGATCGCGTAACGATTGTTTTGCACAAAGAAGATAGCCGGTACTTTATATACACCCGCGAAGTTCAGACCTTCGTAGAAATCCCCTTGGGACGTACCACCATCGCCTATGTACGTAATTGCGACACGTTTTTCTTTTTTCAGCTTAAAGCCCATAGCTACACCCATTGCTTGTGTAATTTGTGCAGCAATAATAATTTGTGGCATTAAAACGTTTACATCTTCAGGAATCTGTCCACCGTGGAAATGACCGCGTGAATATAAAAATGCCTGGTACAATGGCAGTCCATGCCATACGATTTGTGGAATATCACGGTAACTCGGCAGAATGAAGTCTTCCTTAGCCAGTGCGCTTTGACTTCCGATCATGCATGCTTCCTGTCCGGCAACCGGTGCATAGAAGCCGAGACGACCTTGACGGTTCAAGCTGATTGCACGCTGATCCCATACTCGGGTATATACCATCTTGCGCATTAATTCTTTCAGAGTGGCATCATCGACTTGAGGCATTTGCTTTTGATCTGCAACCTTGCCTTCAGGCGAAAGAATTTGTAACATCATGACAACTCCTTTTTTTGATAAAATATGAAAAAGAACATTTACACTGCTGTAATAGAACAATCTGGCAGTGAAACACCTCTTGTTGCACAACAAGTACAGTTCTTTACTTTCGGATTCGCGATGAGTATAGCACTTCCTCTTTATCATGTCCAATTTTTTTCACTCATACATATAAAAAACACGGAGGATTGATTCAAAATGGACGAGAAATTGCGCAAGCGGACCATCCTGCGCCGTGAGCTTGAGAGCGCGTACCTAAAAGAAACACGCTCCTACAAAGTGTACCTGCCGCCGAACTATGATTCGAACCAGGCCTATCCCGTACTGTACGCTCAGGACGGCGAACAGTTCCTCAACTTTGGCAGAGGAGCAACCATCGCTCAGGAAATGATTCTCAAGAACAAACTGTTACCATTCATCATAGTAGCTGTTACAGTTTCACGTGAAAATCGAACAGAAGAATACGGAACCGGGCGCAGCCGAAATCATATTTACAAATCCTTTTTTCTGGAAGAAATCATACCCGCAGTCGAGCAAGAATTCCTCGTAAGCGAACGTGTACTTGTCGGCGATTCACTTGGCGGAACCGTAAGTCTTGATCTTGCGTTGGACAGACCTGATTTATTCAACAAAGTTCTCTCTCTTTCTGGAGCGTTCTATCCGGAAGTAATGAAAGGCGTGCTGCGCAAGCCTAAGCTTCCGCACCTCACCATCTATATGCTTGTCGGTTTGCAGGAAACAGCAGTACCTGTCGGAGATAAAACCGCCGATTTTCTCAGCTATAACCGTGAAATGAAGCAATTGCTCGAGCAGCGCCAGGCTTTTGTTACATATACCGAAAAAGAAGGCGGCCATGATTGGGGATTTTGGCAAAATCAACTTCCTGATGCACTTTCCTTCTTTTTTGGGGTAAAATGAAAATATGAACTGGACAGAGTTAAAAGCCTATTTTTCCGAAGAAAATCTATTAATGTTGCTTGCCAAATATGAATCATTCGGGCCGTTTCCAGGTATTTTCATGCCGTTTATCGAAGCGTTCTTCCCGCCGTTGCCATTGATAGCCATCGTCGCGGGCAACGCCGCTGCATACGGCTTATGGCTCGGGTTTTTATATTCCTGGGTCGGAGTCTGTCTCGGTGCAGGCACCGTATTCTTGCTATGCCGTAAGCTTGGACAGCACCGCTTCCTGAACTTCCTCACCCGTCATCCGAAGGTGAACGAAGCGATGAATTGGATGAACCGGCATGGATTCAGCGCCATTTTTCTGTTTTCCTGCTTCCCGTTCACACCTTCTTCGCTCGTAAATGTAGTGGCTGGTCTTTCCAACATTCCAACCAGTCACTTCATGGCTGCTATTATGCTTGGTAAAGCGATTATGATTTTTATCATTTCGTTTATCGGGCACGACTTTATGTCCTTTATTGAGCAACCGTGGAAGCTGCTTGTTGTGCTTCTCGCTATTTTTTTGCTTTGGTTTGTCGGCAAAAGGGTGGAAACGCAGCTCACCTCAGTTAAACGAAAATAAGAACGTACAAAAGTGGTAAGCCTCATGAATAAGGCTTACCACTTTTTCCTTTGTCAAAATCCATATCCCGAAAATTTTTCCTTATAGATAACGGTCCAGATTATCACGATAATCTTTCACAACTAGCAGAACCTTTCCCTGATCAAGACGAGCCTCGTACTGCTCGGCTTCCGCCTGGGTAAAGCCAAGATTTTTGAACTCATTGCGCAGCTCATCTCCCCGGCTTTTGAACATATTAGCTACCGTATCGATTACGCCTTTCTCACTAACGCCCATGTTTTGTGTATCTGTTGTATCTGTTAAATCTTTAGAAATATTTTTATCATGGGCAAACAGATACATATTATCTTTTGTATATCCTGCGTTTTGCAGGCTATTCACCGCTTGATACGCCTGTACTGTGTTCTCATATTCTTGAACCTTGCAATTTGTATTCATTGTGTATCCTCGCTCCTTTTCGTATTTTTCTAATGTGGTGACATGTATTCCTTTCCACATAGGTGAGGATTGAAACATATTATATTTTATTTAGAAAATCCCCCCATCGCATGCCTATACTCTTCCAATAACACGAAGGGCTCCAGGTAAAAGCCTGACATCAACCGGTGTTTTCCCATTCTCTTCTCCATCCGTATCGATGATTTGTGCAGGACTGCATTCAAGTGTCAATGAGGACGCTTTATGACAGGAGAGCGCGTCATGCTGAAACGGCTCATGTCGCAAATAAGACGACAAAACACTAACAATTTCGGAAAGCCCGATATTCTCTACCACGATCACCTCAAGATACCCGCTGTTTATTTCATTGTCCGTAAACAGTTCGAGGCCTGCCAATGACATTCCATTGGCTATATACACCATAACCGCTTCCTTTTCGATCGTTTCTGTCTCTGTTCTAATAACCGTCCGAAATAGCTGATCTTCCTGTAAGTGTTGCAGTGATTTCAAATAATAAGTGAAATGCTTTAAATATGTTTTCGTTTCGTTCTTTATTTCATTCGACACCGTAGAAATAAGTCCTACACCAAGAAAATTTACAAAATACCGCTCGCCACAACATCCGATATCGATGGCCTGTGGCAATTCCTGCTTCATAAATTCACACGCTTCCAGCAAATCCAACGGGATTTGCAGCGTGCGGGCGATGTCATTTGCCGTACCCGCAGGCAAAATACTGAGCACAGGACACCTGTCCAAGCGCATCAAGCCATTCACTACTTCGTGGACAGTTCCGTCCCCTCCGGCAACTGCCACTACGTTATACTTATTGCTCTCTTCGTATGCAATCTGTTCGGCATGCGCTTGACGCAATGTGGGCCTAAGCGTAACATCCCATCTTTCTTGCAGCGATATAGCAATGTCTCCTACCATCTGACTTATTACTTTCTGTCCGGCTATCGGGTTGTAAATTAACAATAATTTTTCTTTATCTATAATGTTATCCATTTTGATTTTCACCGTCCTATTATACTTATTCAAATTATTCCCGAAACATAAGAGGGCGTAACAATCCCCCTTAAAAATTTTTTGCTTCCTCATCTCGCTCCCTTCTATATATATCTGATTCGATAAATCTCCTTGTCCATTTCACTGGCAAGGGGATTGCTCAGATTGAAAGATAGCAAAACACCCTCATTTCATGTAAAATAGTAAATGCATGGAAAATTATACTTCAGGTGGAAATCATGTTCTTACTGGATATCGTTAAATTTTCCCTCATTGTTTTAGGAATGCTACTGTTAAAGCATCTCTCTTTTAATAAAAAAACACATAAGCATCAATTTCCCTACAAATATGCATTTTTTCAGCAACCTCCCCTTATTTGGTGGATGTTTAATCTTATTTATATTTTATTTGCCCTTATTATTTTCGCTTCCGGTGTAAGCATATAAGACAAAGAGAAAGAAACTATATAGTTCAAGGTGTGAGGTAACCACGATGTTCGACGTAGAAAAAAAAGAGACTGAACGGCGTAAACAGATTTGCTCTCGCTTAAATTTTCTCCTCGTGCTGGTCTTTTCCATATTTGCTATTGTCATTTTCAGGCTGGCCTATGTTCAAATAGTGCAGGGAGACACATACATACAGGAAGCCTCTTCCAAGTCTGACAAGAAAGTTCCAATTCCCGCGCTGCGTGGGAGCATTTATGATAAGCATGGAAATCTTATCGTGCATAGCCGGGCATCTTTCGCGGCTGTATTCCAGGAAGAAAACGGGATGAAAAAAGCGGACTTTGTTAGTCTGGCGACCCGGCTTTCTACAATTTTAAAAAACACAACAAAAGAAGACCTGCTTAAGAAGATGGACGTAGGATATCATTACAAGGATGGAAAAATTGTTGACGTTCCCCGTCAAACACAAAAATTCCTTGAGAAGGACTTAAAATATGATTTATCTGAAGAAGAAATCGCTTATTTGGCGGAACACCGTACTGAATTAAAAGGGGTATCTGTCGTAACCAAACCGATTCGTGAATATGATTCCAAGCACATAGCGGTACAAGCGATCGGTTATGTTCGGCCGTTTAACGTTGCAGATAATCAAAATATCGAATTCTATCGTCAGCGTAAAGACTCGTATCTCCCTAACCAGATGGTTGGCTACGACGGCATCGAACGAAGCTATGAAGAAGTATTACGCGGGGAGAATGGGTATCGGATTTATCAGATTAACTCCAAGCAAGCCATCCTGGGACAGATTGCGGAAGCCCCGCCTAAGAGCGGGCATAACCTGTACCTGACGATCGATCAGCGCGTCCAGATGGAAGCACGCGATTTCATTAAAAACTTCCTGCCAAAACTGCGTGCGACCGGCCGTAATGCCTCCTACGCAAAGACGGCTTATGCGGTCGCAATGGAAGTAAAGACAGGCAAGATTGTCGCTATGGTTAGCTATCCTGAATACGACCCGAACATCTGGACATCCAGCCCTGATCAGGAAACATATGAGGCCAACCAATATTCCTTCACAAACGGTACAATCCGCAGTGCACCGTATGACGTACGTCCGAAAACGGGCAAAACGGCTCAGTTGGAAACGTATAAGCATCCGGCTTCACTCGTTCCCGCCGGCTCAGTAATTAAACCAGCTACCGTTCTAATGGGCTTATCGGAAGGGACTGCACCCTACTATTATTCTGACACGGGCTCATACCAATATGGTGGCGCGGGAGATGTCATTCGCAATGATAGCGGACATATTTATGGTCCATTAACACCACAGATGGCCATTGAGAAGTCCTCCAATACATATATGGCGCTCGTCGGCCATAATCTGGCCAGAAAATATAAGAAGAATGCTGTGCCTGTGTTGCAGAAATACATGCATGCATTCGGTCTTGGAATAAAGACAGGTGTCGACTTGCCGGGCGAGTCATCCGGCGGTGAGGACTTCCTTGTCATGAATAAAGAGTACGGACCGGTTGCCGCTATGGTACAAGCTTCCTTCGGGCAGCAGGGCCGGTACACCACCATGCAACTGGCGCAATACACGGCTACTATGGCGAATAAAGGCGTACGTGTAAGGCCCCAAATCGTCGATCGCATTGTTGACATCAACGGCAATGTTGTTCGACCATTCAAAACCGAAGTGTTAAGCGTGTTAAAAGAGTCCGATTCGTATTGGAGAATTGTTCATCAGGGGATGGCCCAGGTTGCCAGTTCAGGTACAGCACGTAACGCGTTTGCCGGTTTTCCGTACCGTGTTGCAGCCAAAACAGGGACCTCGCAGCAGGACATCTATGTGCCGGATTCTGTCGATTTCTCCAAAAAAGTTAAATGGCGCAAATACAAAGCAATCAATAACGGGGTATTCGTTTCGTTCGCACCAGTGGACAATCCCAAGCTAGCTGTCGCCGTTATCGTACCGGAAGGGGGATACGGCAGCTCTTCAGCCGGTTTAATCGCCCGGGCGATATATGATTCATACGAAAAGCACGTGGGGCTGGATCCTACCGACAAACCGTATGACCCGGCAACCGCCGTTCCTTCACAGGAGGCAGCATCCGGTAGAAAATAACCCCCCATATAGAAAAAAGCAGCTTCTTGGCATGCCAAGAAACTGCTTTTTCTACATGGACTGCATATCCGTAAACGGATAGAATCGGAAGCGTGCTTTGCCCTCGATAGCGCTCTCGTCTACGAACGGCTCAGGCCATAGATGAGAATCATAGCTTTCATTCCGGTTGTCACCAAGGAAGAAGAATTTTCCCTTTGGAACCGTAATCGGCCCAAAATCATATTTCATCGGTTCCCTAATATACGGCTCATCCACTTTTTCTCCGTTCCGGTACAACGCTCCATCCTTCACTTCAATCGTGTCGCCGCCCATTCCAATAAGACGTTTAATAAACCGCTCGCCTTTCTTTTCAGGCAAAGGCGGATAGAATACAACTATATCGCCATGCTTTAAATTTTCCGTACTCGTCATTTTATCTACCGCCAGACGATCATTAATATGAATCGTGGGCAGCATGGAACCACTCGGCACGACAACCGCTTCCCCAATGTATGTACGAATGGTCACACTCAGTACAATCGCCAACAGAATAACGGGCACCCATTCCTTTATCCATTTCATCATGCGTATATGTCCTCCTGCTTTCTCCCAAAATCGAACAAGGCCTGCCGTATTTCTTTTTATTGTAAAACAAAGCATTAAAAATGTAACGAGATTTTTTCTCTATGTAAGGCCAGTCTATCAGCCGGGACAATCTCATACATATAAAATAACACACCTGTTGATTATATGAACCAATGAGAGGTGAGAGTCTCGAAACGAAATTTGCAGTCCATTCAATGGCTGGCGATGCTACAGGTCGGCTTCACGTATATTGGCACAATTGTCGGCGCAGGCTTTGCAAGCGGACAGGAAATTTTTCAATTTATTACCCGTTATGGAAGCAAAAGCGTGCCAATTATTATCGTTAGCGTTCTTCTATTCATTCTTGCCGGAGCCAAAATCATGCTGATCGCCCACCGTATTCGCGCTTCTTCTTATCATCAGTTCAACCGGTATGTATTCGGTAAAAAGGCAGGTCTCTGGATCAATGTATTTACGCTGCTTACGCTGCTTTGTACGACAGGTGTTATGCTAGCCGGGAGCGGCGCATTGTTCGCCCAGCAATTAGGCGGATTCTATCAGATCGGCATCATCGGAACCGCACTGCTTGTGTATGTTATTACCTCACGTGGTATGCAGGCCATTATGACGGTCAATACATTTGTCGTACCACTCATGCTTGGCTTTACTATTCTTATCGGTATTCATACGTTTTTAATGAACGATGCGACTTCCCTGCCCTTTACAGAACGTTCTTCCGTTTCCGAATGGACGTTAGCTCCATTCCTGTACGTAGCGTTTAATCTTTCACTCGCACTGGCCGTACTTGTACCGCTTGGGAGCACAGTACAAGACCCCCGTGTACTAGTCGGCGGTAGTATAATCGGAGGAATTGGTCTTGGCATTCTCCTTTTTCTCAGCAACTATGCATTGCTCGTCCGTGGACCTGCTATCGCTCAAGCCGAAGTTCCTATGGCAATGATCGTCGTATCGCTCGGACCGCTTGTGCAATGGCTGTTCAGCCTTGTAATTCTGGCAGAAATTTTCACTACGCTTGTCGGCAACGTCTTCGGTCTAACGCGCCAATTGCAGACGCTTCCCCAATTCCAGACTGGTCCGAGGGTACTTATCGCTGGACTGTTGATGGTTTGCTATGTGATTAGCCAATTCGGCTTCTCCACGCTAGTACATCATCTCTATCCGCTATTCGGCTATCTCGGAGCAGGTACGCTACTGATGATTTTTCTTGTACGACAAAAGCCTGCAGGATAAAAACTCACGCGTTTTTCAAGCAACATAAACGGAAGAAAGTATATTATTTTCTTCTCTATTAAACAAAACGCGAGAAGCTGCTTGAGCGTCTCGCGTTTTTGTATGCTTTACTTACTTCACTAATGAAGCCAGAAAGGATTCCGGACCTTGCACAATCGCTGGCATTTTCTTTGGGTCCAGCCATTTTACTATAGCCAGTACATTCGCTTCAGACAGCGCCACGCAACCAGCAGTGTAGCTCTGGGGACCACGCCAGATATGCACAAAAATCGCACTGCCTTTGCCCGGAATCACCGGGTCTTCATTATAGCGAATCACCAGCGCATATTTATACAACGGAATAGCCAAACGCTCGAATGATTTCCACTTCTTTTTTGGATCGCCTTCATAATGGACCCACGTATTGTAGTCGGGGGATGTTTTATCATCTATCCAGTAGTCTTGGCGTGTAACCAATCTGTAAGGCATTGTAACCCCGGCAGGTTTTGTAGCTGTGCCAAAAGCGGTTCCGAGGAAGTAGACACCTGCGGGTGACTTGGCATCTCCTTCTTTCTTATCCACAGACAATGCGTATCCATTCTTCCCTACTACCGCCGGCATCGGCGGCAGAGCCGGAACCCATTTTCCCCCTACTTTCTCAAAAGCCTGAAGCCGGGCCTGACGACTGTTCCAATCAGGCGTAGTAACAACAATTATCTGCTCCGTCTCCTCACCAACTCCAGCAGATACCGCAAAAATCGTAGCCTTCGCTATCTCTTTTTGCTCCTTTTCTTCTTTGTCGCTCCTCACATTTCTCATATGCAACGCATTTCTCCCTTCCTGTAAAATTCTGCACCATACAGCTTCATAGCCTGAACCTGCGCCCCGGCAGAAGGAAGGCCAGCGCGTCTTTTTCCGACCGCTCCCGCCTACCGCCCTTCCCTCTTTTCTTACCTCCATCACAAACATGTGTCGACTTATCAAATCAGGTACAATCGTTTGGAACCGCTCGCAGTCAGCGACTATTCTTCGGTTTACGGATGGAGCGGTGCGCAGGAATCGTCTCAATTGTTTGATTCATATGAGCCCTCCTCCCCTTTCACGGGTTGCACATCATAGTGCCACACACCTTTTTTCAACTCTTTTTGGACTTTATGCCGTGTCTCTAAGTAATCCAAATGACCGATAATTTCCGACATGACCAATGAGAACTGGCTTTCATATTTATCTTTATAATACGCATAAGCCAATTGATTTGCTGTTGAAATTCCGCTTCGGATTAAACGCAGAATCCTTTCTGCCTTTTCATTAATACGGTGTAATCGCTTCGTAATCAATTGTTTATGATTGTAGATGAATTCCCCATGGCCAGGATAAACAATCTCGGCATCAAGCTGTAAACACTTTTTAAGCGAGTCTACATATTCAACTAGCGTTAATTGTCGTTTGCCATTCCGATCAGGTTCGACAAGCGCGTTACTGGAAATATGACTAATAAGATGATCGCCAGCGAAAAGCCATTTTTTCTGTTCATGTAAAAAAACCACATGATCAGAAGAATGTCCAGGTGTTTCTATAACCTGCATCCCCGCTATTGTATCACCATCAGCAAACGTTACAATGTCTGCCTGAATTCGGTTCTTCTCATTTTTCCGTACAGCCTCCCGCAACTTTTGAACCTGTTGTTCCCCGGCAGCACCACACCCCATTTCTTGATATAGCTGTTCAAAAAATTCTATCCGTAATAAAAAAAACGCTTTGTCCCTTTTCAAGCGATGAATCGATTCTTGATGGGCATAGAGCGGAATTTCTTTTATGGAAGAAATACGATTAATCAGGCCCACATGATCTTCATGATTATGTGTAACAATAATCCGGGTCAAGTCATGAAGAGTATATCCATTTTCATTCATCGTCCGCATAAAGCATTCCCAGCATTCTTCAGAGTCTATACCAGCATCGATCAATGTTAAAGAACCAGCTTCCTCTAGTAAATAAAAATTAAAGGACCGTAAGTTATATTTTGTAGGAACTTTAACTGGATAAACAGAGAGACCGTCTTCTGAAATAATCAAAGGAAATCATACTCCTCATTTTTTTGAATTATCAAAACTCCATTTTTTTATTATAACGCTAGTTTGTTTCTAAAGAAATGCATAAGGTAAAGCATTTATCTGCGATATTACCTTGTACTCGTCTATAGTCAGAATACAACTTTACGGGAAGCATGATATAATGAAAAATAAAATTGTATCTACGGGGGAATCCAAATGTCAAAGGAAGAAAATCTCTCGGATAGTCAAGGCCGTACCGATCATGACCGTTTATTTAAGGAGCTCCTTTCGACATTTTTTGAAGAGTTTATGGCGCTCTTCTTTCCTGACGCCTATGAAGCCATTGATTTTGAACATACCTCTTTTTTATCAGAGGAACTGTTTACGGATATTCTAAAAGGAGAGAAACGACGTGTCGATCTTCTTGTAGAAACGCACCTGAGAGGGGAAGAAAGTCTCATTATTATTCATGTGGAGCCTCAATCGTATGAACAAACCTCCTTCCACGACCGTATGTTCATTTATTTTAGTCGACTATATGAAAAATATCGCAGGCGCATTTTGCCGATCGCCATCTTCAGCTACGATAAAGTTAAGGAAGAACCTGATACGCTCCACATATCCTTCCCTTTCTTCAATGTGATGACATTCCAGTTCTTAAAAGTGGAACTGAGGCGAAAAAACTGGCGAGACTATATTCAACAGGACAATCCGATAGCGGCTGCACTACTAAGCAAAATGGGATACACACCTGAGGAAAGAGTCGAAGTCAAAAAAGAGTTTCTCCGCATATTGGTACGGTTAGAACAAGACCCGGCTCGTATGACATTGCTTACCGGTTTTTTTGAAACCTACTTACAATTGAGTGAAGAGGAAGAACAACACTTGCGCATGGAGTTACAAAAGCTTGATCCTAATGAGGAGGGACGAATTATGGAATTGACAACATCCTGGCATGAGAAAGGAAGACGAGAAGGAAAACAAGAGGGGAGACAAGAGGGGAGACAAGAAGGAAGGCAAGAGGGAAAACGAGAAGCTGTACATGTGCTTTTGCAGGCGAAGTTTGGAGACGCTGCAAAAGCTTTACATGAAGATATACAGAAACTAACGAAGGATGAATATATCGACGAACTGTTGCTGAAGGTTACAATCGCGCCATCGCTCCAGGAAGTAAAAGATTTTATCCAGGACAAGGTTTCTAAACAAACAAAAGATAAACGACTACAATAATAAAAAGAATGGTTGTACACCTTGTTTTCTTAACTTTTCCTGCTTGGAGAGGTTCACGTATGACAAAAACCGAAACAAGTGACTCATTGACTTTGTCAGCCCCTCATCCACTATCCGATATCCCTAAATTTCGATGATACCGTCCATCATGATGCTGCTGGAACTACACAATATGTATAGCGCTCCCTCCGCTTCACTTGATGTCTTTTAACACGCAAACAAGCCTTCCTTTGTTACATATCCATCTTGTTGTTCCCCAATAGTATTACCCGCTGGTGCCCCAAGAACAGGCTGGTGTACTTCAGGCTTATTAGCATCAACCTGCTTTTGAATATCCTGTACTTTTCCTTCAGGTTTCGGTTCTGCGAGAGCCATAGCCCAAGGAATGAGTAAAAATAAAGCCAGTAATATACCCTTTAATATCTTCATCATCTTCTCCTCCATCACTATATGTTACATCACCATCCTTTATTTGTAATTTAAAACTTATCAAAAAAGCACTCTCATCCAAGAGTGCATAGATATGGTATAATTTTGTCATTGCACAATTTGATACGGCTCCTCAAGGGTGGTCTACGGCTCACTCCCTGTAAGAAAGGGGGTGAAGCTTATGACAGTATTCGAAGCATTGATGTTGATGATTGCATTCGGCACACTAATTGTAGCTATACTGTCGTTTAGCCAAAAGAAATAGGCCCCCTTGAGTTTGGAAGACCAGGGGACCTATCTCTTGCTTTATCCATCGTATGAGCCACGCCCTTGTTAGGGACGTCTATTGTGCATGACCGTTTGGTGTTGGTAGCACCGAGCGGTCTTTTTTAGTATATTCATTGAATAATGCTTACATTCATTATATCAATGCTATGATGTAGCTGCAAGCTATCTATCATGTCCGCATCGTTCGTTTCATATTTTCCTCTGTAATCATTTCAGCCGCTATGCAGAAAAACTTCTGCCGCTCTCGCTCTACTTCGTATTCAAGTACCTCTTCTGGCAGCCGGTGACGGTTAACCCATATGAAAGCTATCTAGTCGTGGCGGCAGCTCGAATTTCTCGATGCGGTTATATGCCTTCAATAACCCTGCATTGTTCAAATCAAATTCATGTTCCGTTGCTTTTACAATCATGATATCAATCTCATTGTATGTGTCTTTAGCGGGGCCATCTTCATTTACTGCTAACTCAATTGAGCAGCGTATTTCCATTGGTATCCAGGTGAACACGTGCCGTATCTTTCGTGCGGTCGATTACTTTTCCTGT
>NZ_KE952845.1:0-1723 GCF_000466385.1 Aneurinibacillus aneurinilyticus ATCC 12856 | reverse complement strand
TATCTTTCGTGCGGTCGATTACTTTTCCTGTCAGGGAAGCGCCGACAATCCGCTAATTTCCCTGCTGATTTTGTCGTATTCCTTTTTCCGGGGACAGGGTGTATTCGTGTGTCAGATGACCTTGCTTCATGACCGATGTCGAGCGGGCGATGGCCCAGTCCTTGCCTTTGTAGGTCACCCGATCCCCTGGATTGAAATATGCGCCCGTTTCCACTTCATAGCACAAAAAGTCATTTACAGCGAGTCCTGCCGCATACCCGTTCTCTATCGTCTCCCGATAAAAGGGTAGCGTTTTCTTCACACGATATGAACGTACAGCTATCTCCCCGGCTCTGCCCTCGCCCAGCCCAAACCAAAATTTTGGCTTGTCAGACGTCGCATCCGGTACCAGCACTGCCCAAAAGCGCGAGGCCATTCGCTTCAGGAATTCCCAGTCCGTTTCATTGTATTGTATAATACACTTCTCCAGCTTGGAAGTCCGTGCGATTATGTCGATATAGTCGCGTTAGTAGTAGGAAAAGTGACTGAGTCTATACTGGATAGCCTCCTTCAAAAAAACCTTGACCAGCATGTAGCCTATCAAGGTTCAAAATATCAATTTTAATCTTTTATCTATTTGAATAATTAAAGTAATTTTAGTAGTTCATTTAATTTCATCCTTAGCTCATCACTTTCAACAAGTTGAAAATCATCCAAACCACTATTCCTAAAATAAACACCCACACCATTTTCTTTGGAATATTTTGCACCATTTATTAATTCTAGTAAAGTGCTAGATTTATTAATTAATTTTTTGTTATAAAATACTTTATCGCATGGAAGTCCCGGTGCATTTTCAATTAAGCTTTCTATTCCTTCTACACTTCTTTCAACACCATAGGTACCATACAAAGGGAGAAGTTTTTCAAAACAAACTAATGCAACCCTCTCAATAAATTCTAAACGTGTAGTTCTTATACGAATATCATGTTCCTCATCAATCAATTGAGTATAATTAAATATTAATGAAACTTCGTAGGACAGCTCATCCAAAAACATAACCTGTAATCTAGCAGGAGTACCACTATTAAATCTTAATTCAAGAGTTGACAGAACAAATTGATTTAACAAATCCATTGAGAAAGAAGTAGAAAAATCTTCAATCCCTTCCCAAACTAAATTATAGTCAACTTTTTTCGGATTAATTTTCAACAAATTCGCATGTCCAAAAGTTGCATCTATAGCTTTAATCTCTTCAATTAGCCCATTAATTTTACTAGAGTCATAAGGATTTTTGATACAAGAACTAATTATTAAGTACTCTCCATGACCTATTTGCATAAGTTCTCCTCACTTTAGTCCAAACTTTATCATTTGGTTATTGCTTAATCGTACCACTGATGCTATTCTCCCCGCATTTGGACCACTCTTATAGATATATACTGCAACGTTATAACCATTGGCATCAACTTTATAGAAGCCTTTAACTGCATCCTGCCCTAGTTTATTATCAAATGATTTCGTTGATGTTCTTAATATATCACTAACGTACTTATTCCATTGTTGTGCGGTTTGTTTATTCCAGTTTCCAAACCCTAAGGCCACCTCTAGGTAATCCTCTACCACCACCCGTAACGTTAAGAACCATATCCACGTACGGTAGGAAAGGTTTCGCCTTTTCATCTACCTTCCTTTTCATCTACCTTCCTCTTCATATTCTTCAACCCATTGATAGCAGGTTGTG
>NZ_KE952844.1 GCF_000466385.1 Aneurinibacillus aneurinilyticus ATCC 12856 | reverse complement strand
CTACCCGATGATATCATGGATTCCAAAATGTACTCCTTTTTCCATGCTTAGAAACCCTTGTAGTTACTAGGCTCAGATTTATGAAATTAATTTATATAGGAAGATAACTCGAAAAATCAGTAGATACTAATTTTCTTCCTGATTTTTTTGAGGTTGACATTTCATAACTACAAATGTAATCTATATATTGATTACAAAGGTAATCCAAAAAAGAGAAAGGAGGCAACAGGGTATTATGAAAAATCTACCTAAAATATCTGAGGCAGAGTGGGAGGTAATGAAAATTCTTTGGTCAAAGTCCCCTCAAACGGCTAATGAAGTGATTGATGCTTTGGAAGGACAAAAGGAGTGGAAACCCAAAACTGTCCGCACACTCATTAGCCGATTGCTTCAAAAAAAAGTAATATCTTATCATCAAGAAACGAACAAAACATATTTGTATTATCCTTTGGTCTCACAGGACGACTATCTACAAGTCGAAACGCAGTCTTTTCTCAAACGCTTGTATGGAGGCGCATTAAAGCCATTGCTTGTTAACTTTTTGCAGGAACAGAAATTATCTTCGGAAGAAATTAACGAACTTAAACGTATTCTCGATGATAAAGCAGAGACAGACAGAGCTAAAGACCGATCGAAGAAAGGATAGATAAACGTGAACTTAGACCATCTAAGTCTCTCTCTATTGAATTTCTTTGATTGGGTATTAAAGAATTCTATGATGGCCAGTGTGTTGGTGGGGCTTATTTTACTGATGAAAGTGATATTGCGGAACAAGCTACCGCCCAGATGGCATTATATGCTATGGCTTATCATCATGGTACGATTACTTCTCCCATGGGCGCCTGAGAGTTCATATAGCGTGTATAATTTTTTCACCTACGGTCATGAATCCTCTCAAACGGCAGATGTATCTTCTATTAATAAAATAATACTGGATGTTTCAGATTCGACTGCCCCTATTGAAGAAAAACAAGAGCCGACGATTTCAGTTTTTGCTACAGAGAAAAAACAAGATTCAACGAGTATTTCAATGTATACGCTCGCGTTTTATGTGTGGCTTTTAGGCGTCGTTTGTCTTTGTATTCACACCGTTATTGTAAACCGACGTGTTTATACACATATTAAACAACAACCTGCTATTACGGATCGAGAAATCGTTGACTTGTTTGAAGAGTGTAAAAAAATAATGGCAATCAAGCAAGCCATTCCTTTAGTTCTAGCAGGGAAAATTTCAAGTCCGACTGTTCTAGGATTTATACGTCCTAGAGTTCTGTTGTCTGATTCACTTATAAGAACATTAGAACATAAGCAGTTAGGGTTTATTTTTTATCATGAATTGGGTCATGTTAAACGAAGAGACGTTGCCATCAATTGCTTGATGTATGGATTACTCATTTTGCATTGGTTTAATCCGATTCTGTGGTATGCCTATTATCGAATGCGTGAAGATCAGGAGATAGCATGCGACGCGCTTGCTCTTACATTTATCGGCAGTGAACAAAAAGAAAACTATGGTCATACCCTTATTAGTCTTTTAGAGTATTATTCCAAGTCACAATCTATATCGAGTTTAGCCAATCTAACTGGATATAACTATTTAGCCCCCTAATGAATTTGGACACCTAC
>NZ_KE952843.1 GCF_000466385.1 Aneurinibacillus aneurinilyticus ATCC 12856 | reverse complement strand
TTGACTTCTCCCACCCCTAAAGGGGCAAGCTCTACACCTTGCAGCGTACGAGTGGGATTCTTTACAAGAAGTTTGGTCAAATGACCCTTATTCTTAGCGGGCGAGCCAATCGCCCTCTAGCTTGTAGGATTGTACAATCCAGCAAGTTACTTTTACGCAAAATATTCAATGCACCATTAATATCAGCATTCAATTCATATCCAGCAGATGTTCGATATAGACCACGTTTGATCCGTTTACCGCTAAAAGAGTGCTTCGTTTCATCTGTTGGATTCCATTTTGGCAATACATCATTGTCAAAAAATGATGCTTTGCTTGTATAGGATTCTTCTTGTTCTTTGTAAGAAATTCCATAGTGTTCGCAAAGATTGGATAGTTGTTCTCGCAAGTTTCCAAATGGAATCTGTGTAAATTGCTGATTGTTCTTTTTGCCCATATTGATATTTCGCTTAAAATCTTCATTGTAGCCTATAACAAGATGACCGATCTTGTTTTCAAGGCAATGATTCATGATGATTCTTGCGCACTTTTTGATATAGTCGTTTACCTGGTTGTTTCTTTTGAGAGTGATAGCATCTATGCGTTTTGTGTATTTCATGCCTTGTT
>NZ_KE952842.1:18405-29725 GCF_000466385.1 Aneurinibacillus aneurinilyticus ATCC 12856 | reverse complement strand
CCAAACGCTACATTTTTAGATTGCCACAAACAGAGGAGATATTGAAAGGCTACCATGAGACGGTAAAGGAACAGGTAGAACAAAAGCAAATCGTACAAAAAAAGTATACGAAATTGTTGGATCTAGAAGCAAAACAACGAATTGTATATCAAAATCTTATGCTTCAAAAGGAATCACAGGAAAAAATGCTAGCAGTACTTCATGAACAACGACACTTGATGAGGCTGGTGCATTTAATCCTGAAACCATCCTTCTTTTACAAAGTCAATCAGCCTATATAAATAGTAGTGGAGGTATGTTCTTATGGCCAACAAATAGTAAAATAATATCTTCGAGATTTGGCTATAGAATACATCCAATTTTACACACGAAAAAGCTTCACTCTGGAATTGATATTGCTGGACCTATGGGGGATGCAATTTATAGTGCACAAACGGGTCGAGTCGTGTTTGCAGGTACAATGAATGGATATGGAAACGCCGTCGTTGTTTATCATGGCAATGGGATAAGTACCCTTTATGGTCATATTAGACATGGAGGGATAGTAGTGGAGGTTGGTCAGGATGTCACCGTAGGTCAAAAGATTGCTGAAATTGGTTCAACAGGACGGAGCACTGGTCCACATCTTCATTTTGAGGTCATTGTTGATGGCCAGAAGGTTGATCCTCTAATGTATAGCTTTGGAAAATGATGAATATATGTGAACTACCCATCACTTAAAACCTAACTTGAAGTGGGGGTTTCGACTTATCGTTGCTTTTAGTAGCCAACGAAAACCGATCGAGCGATTCCTCTCGTTTCAAGTGTTCTTTTTGCTATGCTAATGCTACTAAGCGTAATCCTTTCTGTTTAATGGGTTTCCCCATGCAACTCCATCTTTCTGACCGAAAGTCAATTCATCTCCACCTCCTGGAGCCCCCTTGGCTATTTTTGATTAAAAATAAAAAAGGAGACTTACATGGTATGAAGGGTTTTGACTTTATAATAAATACTCTTCTCGATTTTTTACCAGAGAAGAAGTAAATTTGTAATATGTGTCATCATCATTTTTACATAAGGCGTGGAAGGATTAGAGAATCACAAAAAAACTATGATGGCCCTTTTTGTCCTAAATGTGGAAATCAAAAAGGTGGAAAAAAGGAGAAGGACTACAAGTTTGTATTTTCAAATTAAACAGCTTTATTTAGGGTCGAAAAATGATATGTATGTTTACTATCATAGATGTTTCTTCGGAAAATAAAAAGAACGTACATTCGACATTTTAATAAAATACGATATAATATACCTAATAAATTAAAATTAATGCATTTTATAAATGTAATTAGTAATGATTATATAGTTTTGTTTAGCTGAAAAAGGAGGGGTTTTGTGGAGGTTGATACTAAGGAGCTTCTAATTGAGTTGGAAGCCATTAGATCAGTTTTAACTAAAAAATTTGGTGAAGGCATTTTGGTAGATATTGAACTTGAGAAACGAATCGTTAGAAAAAACAAATACGTTCAGGAAGGTTTAGATAAATATGCAAAAACAATTAACGTTGAGGATATTGGATTACCTTCCAGAATAAGGAATCGCCTAAAAAGAAAAGGTATTGAAACTGTTTACGAGCTAGTAAAGATGACGGAGCATGAATTTTATAGTATTCCGAATTTTGGAGACAAGGCAGTAGTCGAAGTCAACGATATTTTAAAAACATACGGTTTATCCTTAAGCTTTGTAGGTGTCTTTGAGCAAGAAGAATTACCACTATAGAAATTTTAAAAATAGTTTAGCGATGATGAAAAAAAGCATTTAAGGGTATGTAATCAACATAATACTGGTCCACAATTATTGCAATTTCCCTTTTTTTGCTATACTTTTTTTGAAGTAAATACTATCTAATAACGGAAGCACCGTTAGTTTGGCAGTTTTTTTGCTCTGCCAGCTGACGGTGCTTTTTTGTTTTAAATGGAGGTAAATCATGACTAAATCGATTACAAAGCCAATCATTATCGGTAATTTTGTGAATGGTGGTGGTGATATGGGATGGGCATGGTGGCACGTAGAACACTGCCGCTTAGCAATTATAGGGGATAGGGACATATCGCCAAGGGAGAAGATGGTTGAGGAAATTGCTCGTTTAGTACATACCCGTGATGAAAATGCGGTGTTTTGGATTATAGGGGGGGAGCCACCAGAAAACGGAGAGGTGTATGAAATCGATGCGATTGATTGGATGGAAAGTTATCCTGACCCACCTGAGGAATTTGAGGATCGTAATTTATTTATACTCGATCGCAATTTCTTTTCAGCAGCTTATCTTCTTTTGCTGGCTATGATAAAGGGAGTTGAACGTAAAGACTTATTACCTTCAGCCTCTTTTAGGAGTCATATGGAGGGACCGTTTAAAGGCTATAAACGAGCATTGGAACAAATGGAAGAAGGTGATCATAAGGATTGGCTGCGTCATAAATTTGGCCTAGTAGAAGCTGTTCAATGGCATAAGGTGCCCGGCCAAGGGATGAAATATCATATTGGAACAGGGACAGTTGCAGAGCGGGCAGCTTCATTTTTACGAGCTGCCTGGTCGTTTTGGGCTTTTGTAGCTAAGCTGGATAAGCCACAACAATTTCTATTAATTGTAGAACCACCAAAAGATTTTCTGGTAACTGATACAGATGAGGATATTCAGCGTTTCATGGTTCGTGTATTACAAATTCTTAATTCACTTACCATTTCAACTACTACATCAATTGTCCTGGCCTCTGATGTTCTATTTCCAGTTCCACAACAGAATTATCGCTTTAAAATCTTTTTTCAAACAAAAAATTCGGATATAAATTTGTGGGATCCAAAGATACAACAGACATTGAAGCTTCCAGAACTCTATATGGCATGGGAGCAGGGGGATGATTGTGTTAGAATGTGGGAGGATCATTTGTTACAGGAACGGATCGTGACTAAATTTAAAACTACAGGAATGGAGTTTATGGATGAATTTGAAGAAAATAACGATGCGGGAGAGGCTCCAAGTGAAGAAACAGAGCACGAGTGAGTTAGTAGCATTTTACGTCTACCTTCTCGTAATAATAAGTACATGCTTTTTTCTCCCATTTTACATAAATCGCTGATAAAGTTGTTTATTTAAACGGAGTATTCGTATATAATATGCTTAACAATATTTTACTATAAGTCCATAATTGTTATAGGAGAAGCACTCTTATACCCGTTCTTTTCTTTACGGGATAAGTGTGCTTTTTTTGTTGCCTTTTTGATCGAATGAAAAAAAAACATATGACAAGGAGGATGAAACTATATGGATACTTTGAGCAGGATACGAGAGGTTACATTGTTGGAAGAGGAGTTATTGACTGACTTCGATAGAGTATTAGAAGAAGAGATTTCTAAAAGCAATATTATTCACGACGCACAGTTTAAAGGCATATATTTGGCTGAAACGATTAATCTCGGCAATAATAACTTCACTGGTGAAGAGGAAAGAATAAGTCTTTTGGAGAGAGTGCGTTCAAACATCGTAAGGAGTTTGTACAGTTCACAAAACATTATTGAAATGCAGGCCTATATGTTTGCCTATATTCATTACGTAAAGAAAATTTTAAGGCAAAAGCACCAAGAAATAATAGTAGCTCTACTACAGGAATTAGATAAAGGGAATCGGATAGAAGAGCAAGAGGTAAATTATATCGTCTCTATGTTAAGTAATGGCTTTAAATCCATGCGATTTAACCTTGGAGTATCTGAGGCGGCTGCATTGTATGTTGATGTATTACGTAACCTGGAGAAGAATCATTTGTTAGAAGGGGATCAGTTGTCTAAATTAAGATACGCTTTGAAATGTCACTGGTGGAGAGAAAAGAATGAGTCTTCTAAATAAGGGGCGTTTAGGCATCATAAGGAGCTTGTACAGCAAAACATTATGAAGTACAGGCTCATATGTTTGTCAATATTTATTATATCGAGAAAGCTATTAATAAAAATCGACCCTTCCGATTTTTGCATGTACCACATCCGGTCTATTACGCTTAATGTATGAAAGCACAGGAAGTGTAATGGAAAAAGAGTTCCCCATGTTTGAAGTCTGAAAAGAAACAAATCGTGAAAGGAGTGGGTGTAAAAATGAATCTAGGAACCATTTGCCCGTCTTGTGATGACAAGAAAAAGGCGCTAATCAAATTGCCGGTTACTGTCTTTAAGGAGGATGGACAGACATATAGAAGGCAGGGCTACAGTGGGTGCGAAGTTATGTGTTTTGATTGCCTAAAAGCAGAGGTCGAAGAACTTGGAGAAGAAAGAGAATGAAAAATGTAAAGAGGGGAAAAAGTGAAAAAACGCCAGCGAAAGAAAAATAAAAAGACATTCCAATTATTGCAGATGAGGGTAGCTTACTGATGATGACAGATAAAGAAAAGGAAAAGGCGTATAAAGGTTATGAGAAATTTAGCAAGAAACACGCTTTTAGGAAAAAATATAGAGACCACAAAAATGCAAAATTTTTGACTTATTGGTATTCAATTGGTCTGTTCTAATCCGGACTTTATAGTTACGTACTACAGCACATGTTTGGAACGTAGACAGCAACATTATTACAAGGAGAAAGGATGGTGTGTATTTGCGAGTTCTGCTTACTATTCTAACATTCATCATTTCATTAATATGGGCTATTTTTCTAGTTTTCTAGTTTATTGTTCTTATCAAATTACCTTACGTCTTTTTAGTTCTGAATTATGGGGAGACGAAGCAGTTAAAGGACTAAATGGATTGACGCTAATGTTTCCGCTATTCTTGCTTTGTGTTGGCACACTTCTATTTGTAGGCTCGATTTGGTTATTAGATAAATTTAGTTTTTGCCTAAAAGTTGTTTTAAAGATCTTTAATAAAAACAGAACGAAAAACCAATAGCCAATACATAACCACGGACTATGATCTTAGAATCATCATTTCAAAGTGAACACGGCAATCACTGGGTTAGAGATTGATTTATTTTTTACGGCTATTCGCATTCTTGGTGGAAACATTACATTATTATTTAGGTATTTTAAGTATTAAATCGTATCATGTGGTAGAAGGATTGAAAAAATTAGATAGGAGAGTTAGTTATGTCATTTAAACCAATGATGTCTATCTTTGAGTGTAAAAATTGTAGTCGTGATTATGAAGCAGATGTTTCAACATTAGCATCAAAAAATCATAAATGTCCCTACTGTGGGGAAACAAATGGAGAAGAACAAAACACGCATAAGGATAAAGATGGATGGGAGACTTTTTAACTAGCCATTAGATTTTAAAGTAATTACCTTATTCCACCATAGAATGCGAATAGCCTTCTCTCTTCCGCCTTATGGATAATCAACAGGCATGAGGACAAGCTTTACGTTATACTTCTACTTTTGCAGAGGTTTTTTGCATAAAATTCTTCTGCTGCTCAAAAACTGAAAGAAATGGACAATGGAAGGAGACGTATCATGATTGCAATACAGTCTTCACTGGACGGTCAAAGGAGAACGTTTAAGGAACTATTCGAGTTTTTTAATAGACATGATTTTTCAGTTGGCGGAAACTGGGATATTGATGGTGGTTTTTTTGATTTGAAGATGGGTGCGGACGAAGTTGAGGGAAAATACTATTTTTTACGGATTCCAGGCATTCCGGAACAAGGAAACTTTGGCGAGAATGACGCAATCATTCGTCTGGGAACACCTTTTTTATTGGTGCATCATTATCAGGATAATCAGGATGATACAGCGAGGTACCGTACATACACTGCGGTCATGGATCAATTTGCAAGTCCGGTGGAAAAAGACGCACCCGCCTCGGATGAATGGGTACGACGTACCGAAGAATGGTTACGTAAAATTGAAGCAAAATTTCCATTCCATTGATTTTCCTGTGTTCACCCTCCTTTTTCGGGCTGAAATCTGATACGATAGGACATAGAATGGAGAAGCATGGAAGGAGGAAGAGGATGAGCAAGGAGAATTCGTTTGATATTGTATCCAAGGTTGACTTAACCGAGGTAACAAACTCAGTAAATCAGGCATTGAAAGAGATTGAGAACCGTTATGATTTCAAAGGCAGCAAGAGTGACATTACGCTGGAGAAAGAGGAACTGGTTATTGTCTCGGATGATGAGTTCAAGCTTGAGCAGGTAAAAGACGTTCTGAATGGGAAGCTTATAAAGCGTGGCATTTCACTAAAAAGCGTGTCGTACGGTAAGGTAGAACCTGCATCGGGTGGTACGGTTCGGCAGCGAGGAAAAATTGCTCAGGGCATTGACGCGGACAATGCGAAAAAAATCAACAAGCTGATTAAGGATACGAAACTAAAGGTGAAAAGCCAAATTCAAGATGATCAGGTGCGCGTTTCCGGCAAAAGCCGGGATGATTTGCAGCAGGTTATGTCTGCGCTGAAAGCGGCTGATTTCCCGCTGGATCTACAATTCATTAACTTCCGGTAATACTGGAAAGCCCTGACGAAAAAGTCAGGGTTTTATTGCGCGATTTTGCCTGCTTTGCGTGCACACTAAAGAAAAAGAAAGCAGGTGTGGTGAATGCCAACCACAATAGAAACGCCGCGTATACCGGGGATTAAGCCATTTGAACCGGATCAGGTGTTTTTCGAGCCGGATGCGCTTACTTATCCTCTTGGGGAAGTTTTGATGAAGCGATTTACGGCAAAAGGTACGCCCATTTATATGACAACATCCCATAATCAAGTGCGTGGCATCCCGGGCGAAACGGAATTGGAGAAATACCGTAATGCGAAGCGTACTCTTGTTATAGGGGTGCGCAAAACACTGAAGTTCGATACATCCAAGCCGTCCGCTGAGTATGCGATACCGCTGTCTACGGGCTGTATGGGGCATTGTCACTATTGCTATCTGCAAACAACGATGGGCAGCAAGCCATATATTCGTGTCTATGTTAACATGGATGAGGTTCTTGAGCAGGCGGGCCGATATATTGAGGAGCGTAAACCGGAAATTACCCGTTTCGAAGCAGCCTGTACATCTGATCCTGTCGGAATTGAACACATAACCGGAAGTTTGAAGCGTTGTATCGAATATATGGGACAACAAGAGTATGGTCGTCTGCGATTCGTAACGAAGTACGCGCATGTCGAACCATTGCTTGATGCAAGACATAACGGCCGCACCCGTTTTCGTTTCAGCATTAATGCCGATTATGTCATCAAAAACTTTGAACCGGCTACATCTCCATTCCTCGATCGGATTGAGGCAGCGGGCAAAGTGGCATACGCAGGATTTCCGCTCGGATTCATTATCGCGCCACTATACCGATTTGATGGCTGGCAAGAAGGTTACCGAGACTTACTGGAGCGGCTGGAAGCTATGCTTCCGAACGAGGCGAAAACGGATCTTACATTTGAATTGATTCAGCACCGTTTCACAAAAACGGCGAAAAAAGTTATTGAAACGCGATACCCAAAGAGCAAATTGAAAATGAATGAAGAGGAGCGGCAATATAAATGGGGCCGCTATGGTCGAGGTAAGTATGTGTATAAGAAAGAGCAGGCCAAGGAATTGCAGGAAACGATAGAAAAAATGCTGGTTTATTATTTTCCGCACGCCAAAATTGATTATTTTACTTGAAAATCTTGCAAGTCTTTTTTAAAGTGCGGTATCATAAAGGAATAGTGTGCGCATTGCTGGGAAGAGAAGTGCGTAAGGATGGGGGAACGGCATGGCAACTCCAAGTATGGAAGATTATTTGGAACGAATTTATACTTTGATTGAAGAAAAGGGGTACGCGCGTGTTTCCGATATTGCGGAAGCGCTTAACGTGCATCCTTCTTCTGTTACGAAAATGGTACAAAAATTGGACAAGAGCCAATATTTAATATATGAAAAGTACCGTGGTCTCGTTTTGACGAGCAAAGGTAAAAAAATGGGCAAGAGATTGGTGGATCGGCATGCATTGCTCGAAGATTTCATGCGTCTTATTGGTGTGTCAGAGGATGTTATTTTCGATGATGTGGAAGGTATCGAACACCATTTAAGCTGGGATTCGATTACATGTATCGAGTATCTGGTGCAGTATTTGCAGGAGAATCCGGCACGTGTAGAAGAGCTTCGCCAATTGCGCGAAGCAGAAGATGAAATTGTAGAATAATCGTATAAAAAGGGTATGGAAAGCCTTAAGGCCTTCCATACCCTTTTTTAAATGGAAGGAAGAGGGGCAATGTCTGCGAGTTTTTCTTACTTCTTAAATGCCCACTTCCTGAGTACATTTACAAAGAAAAATCAGAAGGGAGAGAAGAGCGTGAGAAAAATTAATGCGGTATTTGAAGGAGGCGGGGTCAAAGGGATCGCTTTTGCCGGAGCCATTACAGAATTTGAACAGCGTGGATTCAGCTGGCGCCGTGTCGCTGGTACATCAGCGGGAGCCATTGTTGCAAGCCTTGTGGCGGCAGGATACCGTGCCGATGAGCTAAACGGGTTGATGAAAGAGTTCGATTACATGGCATTACAGAAAAAACAGGGGATAGCGCGAATTCCAGGCATCGGGCCATGGCTTAACCTCTGGATGAAGAAGGGAATTTATTCTGCGGATTATTTATATAACTGGATGGATATTCATCTTGCCGCTAAGAACATTCGGGTTTTCGGTGATTTACCGCCCAATACTTTAAAGGTTATTGCTTCCGATATTACGGATGGACGTCTGCTTGTTTTACCGGATGATGCCGAGCGAATCGGACTTTGCCCGCAATCTTTATCGATAGCATTGGCGGTGCGTATGAGCGCCAGCCTGCCTTTTTATTTTGAACCGGTTATTGTTCAGAGGAAGGGGATGCCAGTCTATATCGTAGATGGGGGAATTTTGAGCCGATTTCCACTCTGGCTGTTTGAAGACGATAATGAATCGCACTATCCGACCATCGGATTCCGTCTTTCAGCCGGTTACGAAACGAAACCATATGGAATTCATACGTTGCCGGAATATATGAATGCGATGGTGAAAACGATGATACAAGCACATGACCAGCGCTATATCGACAAGCAACATGCCGCACGTACGGTTTTTATTCCAACAGAAGGCATTCCAGCCGCCAAGTTTGATATTACCGAGGTAGAACGGGAGTGGCTATACCAATCCGGTATAGCGGCTGCTAAGCAATTTATGGGCCGTATGCATTTGTTACGTCTCAAAAGAAAAACCTCTTGATACAGATCAAGAGGTTTTTGTCGTTTTATTTGGTTTGTTTTTTTTGCCTTCAATAACCCGGAATGGATTATCGCGGCGCAGGGATGGTTTCAAGCGGTTCATCTTCTTCAGCTTCGAGGGAGAGGCTGGAGCGAACGGTGTTGATGGCTGACCCTGTTGTTTTTTGAGCTTGTTGCGCTGTTTTTGCTGACGCAACGCTTTTTGATACCCTTTATCCACTGGGCTGGAGGACATTCCAACGCCCCGGGAAAGAAGTAGCTTATTCACCAAGAAATACAATACGGCCGCGATGACGGCAAAGATAAGGATAGACTTAAGCAACCCCCAAGCGTCTTCGTAAAGCTGAGTGGCAAATCCGACTCCGACAAGGGCAAGCACCACAAATGTGAAAATCTGAGACTTACGCGACACCCTAACACCTCATTTCGTTTGGAGTTTACCAATATTTAAGAAGGTTAGCTAATTGAAATTGTTGTCGTGGGAGCGCTATGCTTCGCCTCATCCAGCTCTCGCATGCGAAGGAAAGAAGCAATAGCTACTTCTACCTGTTTATCATCCGGTTCGCGGGTGGTTATTTTTTGTAGCCACAAACCCGGATACCCAAGAATACGTAAGAAAGGAACATTACGCAGTTTGTTGGTAGCCTGGAGTGTCTCATAGGAAACACCGATAACAACTGGCAGGAGCAGGATACGCTGGTAGATTCTTTCCCAGAGGGAGTCATAGTGAAAGAACGAATAAATAACCACGCCAACAAGGACTGTAAATACGATAAAACTACTGCCGCACCGATAGTGCAGTGTAGAGAATTGCTGAACTCTCTTTACTGTTAATTCTACCCCAGCTTCATACGCATTAATCACTTTATGTTCGGCTCCATGATATTGGAAAAGCCTTTTAATCATCGGGGTTCGTGCGATAACTAGAATATAGACGAGCAGGAGGATAATTTTGATACCGCCCTCGATTAAATTCTGGACAATATTATTGGTAACCCGCTGGAACAGTACATCCGCAAGAATGGCCGGAACCACGGTGAAGATTAATTTGCCGAATAAGAAGGATAGAACACCGATGACCGCTACGCCGAGAATCATCGTTAGCCTAGAGGGTGCGGAATTTTCCTGCTTCTCTTTGCCCGGCTCAGAATCGTAACGCTCCGTCGAAAAATTAAGGTGTTTGGAACCGTTGGCGCTTGACGTAATCAAGCCGACGATTCCCCTCAGGAAAGGGATTCTTTGCAGCTTTTTTACCCAGGGGATTTCTTCCTTCGGTTCTTCATAATATTCAATTGTATCGTCTTTGCGCCGGACAGCAGTTACAGTGTAGTGTTTTCCACCGAACATTACGCCTTCGATGACGGCCTGGCCGCCGTAGGCAGGTCTTGGTTGATTTGACAAGTTAAACACCTTCCTTACACCTTATTGTATCCCATTTATTCGGTGGTTTCTACATAAATTGCATACCGTATTTCGACATTTGTGCGAAGCGGGAAAGATTCAAAAATATGTGATAAGTAATGCGTGTTACATATTGAAAATGTAGGTAAGAGGTGAGTACAATGATTGGAAGGGGAGGTGAAATTTATGAAAAAGTTAACAACTGCAGGTTTATTGCTGACGTTGGCAGTCGGATTAGCGGCCTGTGGCGGCGGGGATAAGCCTTCAAGTGCTCCAGCCGACCAGAATCAAAACCAATCTGCAGCGACAGGCGCGGGCGGCGATGATGCAATGAAAATCATGCAGGGCAAATGCATATCCTGCCACGGACAAAATCTAAAAGGCGGTGTCGGTCCTGAACTTGAAAAAGTAGGCGGACGTTTGGATAAGGCTGGAATCGTCAAGGTAATCAAGGAAGGACGTCCAGGAACAGCGATGCCAGGCGGGCTTCTGAATAATGATGAAGATATAGAAAAAGTAGCTACGTACCTTGCACAACAGAAGTAACAAAAATGTAATAAATACATAGCCGACCCTGTCCGGCTTATAAGAGCATCTCCAGCTTTTTCAAGCGAGGAGGTGCTTTTTTTGGGAAGAGGTCCTGTTAAGGTTCATATAGCTTGAAATTGCCTTATGTAAAGCAATAAGATTATATAAACAAGTACACGCCTGTTGATTATCCATAAGGTGGAAGAA
>NZ_KE952842.1:0-18305 GCF_000466385.1 Aneurinibacillus aneurinilyticus ATCC 12856 | reverse complement strand
TCTGGATCATACTGGATAATCAACACCCTTGAAACAAGTATAACGTGTCAGCTTGCATAGGATAAGAAGAAAGAAGATTCTAAACTATAAGGCGGAGATGATGAATAGTGCAAACAAAATTGCAAGAGATTCGTGATTGGATGAAAAAAGAAGGTGTCGATGGACTTCTCATTACAAACGGATACAATCGGCGGTACATATCCGGATTTACTGGTTCCTCCGGCTGTTGCCTATTGACAGAAGATACAGCCGATTTGATTACGGATTTCCGGTATATTGAACAGGCAACACGGCAGGCTCCGGGATTCAAAATCGTGAAACATCAGGCTGATATGCTGGAGACGGCTATTGAGCGTGCGAAAGGGTATGGAATAAAGCATCTCGGGTTCGAGAAGAATCATATCACATATGCGCTGTACCAGCGTCTTGTAGGGTTTGCCGATAGCATTGAGCTGGTGCCAGCAGCAGGTGCAGTAGAAGCATCGAGACTCATAAAAACCGCGGAGGAAGTACAGATTATCAAAGAAGCGGCCGCCATCGCCGATAAGGCGTTCAGCCATATTCTGAATTATATAAAACCGGGTGTGACAGAGCTTGCAGTGGCGAATGAGCTGGAGTTTTACATGCGCTCGCTCGGTGCGACCAGAACGTCTTTTGATACGATCGTTGCATCCGGAGTACGCTCTGCGTTGCCGCACGGTGTTGCTTCCGACAAAGTGATTGAGACAGGAGAGATGGTGACGCTTGATTTTGGGGCATATTACAAAGGGTATTGTTCCGATATTACCCGCACGATTGCGGTCGGTGAACCCGGAGAGAAGATGCGTGAAATCTACGATGTGGTCTTACGAGCACAGCTGAACGGTGTACAACACATTAAAGCAGGCATGACTGGAAGAGAAGCCGATGCACTGACCCGTGATATTATCGCTGATGCCGGATACGGTTCTAACTATGGTCATAGCACAGGGCATGGTATCGGACTAGAAGTACATGAGGGACCGACGCTATCAGTACGCGGTGAGCAGAAGCTAGTGTCGGGTATGATTGTGACAGTGGAACCTGGAGTTTACCTCGATGGTATCGGGGGTGTCCGAATCGAAGACGATGTGCGGATTACGGAGGAGGGCTGCGAGATTTTGACCAGTTCACCAAAGGAATTGCTTGTAATTTAATATTATTTTTGTGTTATAATTTGAAAGTTAGAAAACAAGAAATAACTGGTTTGTAGGAGGTTTATCCATGATTTCAGTAAACGACTTGCGCCCGGGTACTACGATCGAGTATGACGGAGCTATTTATTCTGTTATCGAATTCCAGCACGTAAAGCCGGGAAAAGGCGCTGCTTTCGTGCGTACCAAGCTGCGCAACCTGCGTAACGGTTCCATTAAGGAAACGACGTTCCGCGCCGGGGAAAAAGTATCGAAAGCAAGAATCGAGACGAAAGAAATGCAATATCTATATGCGTCCGGCGATGAGCACGTGTTTATGGATACACAAACATATGATCAAATTACATTGCCGACCAGCCAAATTGAGCACGAACTGAAATTCCTCCTGGAGAACATGAATGTAAGTATTGTAATGTTCGAAGGCGAAATCCTCGGTGTACAAGTACCAAACTCGGTAGAACTTACCGTTACGGAAACGGAACCGGGCATTAAAGGCGATACGGCTTCTGGCGGTACGAAACCGGCGAAGCTGGAAACCGGGCTTGTTGTGCAAGTGCCATTTTTCATTAATGAAGGCGATAAGCTGGTTATCGATACGCGCAACGAAGCATACGTATCCCGTGCATAATAAATACCCAGCATAAAAAAACAAAAAACTGTCGAGGCTTTCTCGACAGGCTGAAGCGACCTTGTTACAGGTCGCTTTTTTGTGTGCTTGTATTGATTTTTTTTTCGACTTCATTCAAATTCGTAGCTGTAGCAAAATTTTTATTCCGGGTTTTTAGGGATGTGGGAAAGCGAGCGCAGAAGCAGCCGGAAATGCCCATGCTTGCTTTTTAGCTGTCCCGGTTTATGAATGAAACGGACCGTTAATAGGACGAGCAGCAGGCATGCTGCAGATGTTCCCCAGAACAGCGAAAAAGGACGAGCAAGCAGCGCACCGAATACCGCTGGTCCTGCGGCAATACCAAAAAATCGGATGCTGTTGTACAGTGAGGTAACGATCCCTCTTTCGGCTTTGCCGACAGCGGATGTAATAAGTGTATTTAAGCATGGTAGCACTAGCCCCCCTCCGATGCCTCCAATGAACAGCAGAGCGATTACAGTTGCTGGGCCGTGGATGAACGGCAAAATCGTGCAAAGACCTGCTGTAATTAGTGTTCCGGTGATAAGAAATGTTTTGATGCGTTCTACCTGGTGTTCGATATGTCTTCCCGTCCATATGGACATCAATGTCAATGAAAGCAGGGGCAGTGCCAGAAGGAAGCCACGCATAATCCCAGACAGAGACGTATAAGTATCCAGTGTTTCAGCAAGATAGAAGAGCATGCCAAACAGAAAAAACATTTGAACTGCACCAAGCAAAAAACAAATGACAAGCCACTGGCCCTGTTTGTGGAAAACGAGAATTGTATCATGCCTGTATTTTGCAAACGATGGTGGAGCGGTGTTCTCTTTTTCTTCTACCCAGTGCATAATCATCCAGATAGCCGGTATGATGAAGAGCGGAAATACAAAAAATAGTGCATACCATGTGATTAGTGCAAGGAGCGAACCAAGAATCGGGCTCAGCACTTTACCAAGCGCATTGGTGGATTCAATAATACCAAGCGCATGCCCCCGATGTTCGGGTGGATACAAATCTCCGATAAGTGCCATAGCGATTGGTGCTGTACCAGCTGCACCAATACCTTGGATAATTCGGCCGATAACGATCCATGCATATGGCTGAGCAGAGAACAGCGCTGCGCTTCCTGCAACCAACCCGCCTGCTCCGTACAATAGAAGTGCCGGGAGAATAACTTTTTTTCGTCCGATTCGGTCGGATAGAAAGCCAGCCAGCGGAATAATAATGCCAGCTGGAATGGAAAATAGCGTAATCAATAATCCCGATTGAAATGCGCTTAAATGATATTTGTGCGCGATGGTCGGAAGCACCGGAATAATCATGGAATTTCCTAACACCATAATGAGCGGTACAAGACTTAATGCGAATAATACGCGTCCCCGGGGTTTTGGCATATCATTTACCTCGCCGTTAAAAAATCTTCTACAAGCATATTAAATGTAGCGGATGCTTTTGTTGGGCAGGCATGGGATGTTTTAGGCACCAGACATACTTCTGCCCGAGGCAATGACGTGAGCATCATATGACGATACTTCATCATGTATCGTTCATTTCCGCCATACAGCAGCAGAATCGGAACATTTAATTCGTGTAAAAACTTTGTTAAATCACAGAAAAACAATGAGCGTAGTAGCAGAAGAGCTTCCGAACGGCGTACTTTTCGTGCTTCATTCATAAAAAGACCAATTTCTTGTTTGGTGGCTCCGTTAGATAAGGCTACACCTCTTGCTTCGAAACCTGTAGCATTCATTAATGTTAATGCGTATGACATACTTATTTTCGCATACATGTATGGGGTGCTAAGACGGGGAAAAGCCCCTGTAAGCACGGCACGTTCGCACATATCCGAGTATTCTCGCAAGAATTGCAACAGTACAAGCGTACCGGTGGAATAGGCGATGAAATGAGCTTTTTTGATCTTGAGGATGTCAAGCAATTGTTTGAGATCACGGCTCAATGTTAGCAGATAATCTGCCGGTCTTTGGGCGAGCGAGACACCGCTGCGTCCATGGCCGCGCATATCGTACGTAATCACGCGGAAACTTTTTGAGAAATGCTTTATTTGCCCGTGCCAATTCACATGTGAAAGTCCCATGCCGTGCAGGAATACAAGCGGAAAGCCGCGCCCCTGCTCTTCGTAGTATAAGGGCGTGTTTTGTACGTTCAGGTGCGGCATACAGGTGCCTCCCTTTTTGATTTTGTATCGGTAACCTTATAGGTGGACCGTTTTGCTTTATGCCACATATTTCATGTCATATGGAGAATACATCCTTGTGTGAAAAACATAATTGTTGCATGTAGCTTCCCCTGAATGGCGTATTTCTAATCTGCCCCCGGCTTCACCTTTCCGATCCGACATTTTACTTTCTCTTCCTTCTTGCAACATAGGCATAAAGTGGCCAGGCTTCCCATATGAATGTGATAAGTACAGTGGGACAAAGGGGAGAATCAGAAAATGGAAGACATTCTTCATATGTTGCCCGACAGTCTGCGTGCTAAGCTGAAACGCTTGCCGCCGCAGGAATTGGAACGAGTTGAAGAAATCAGACTGCGTGTGGCGCGTCCCATCGAGTATGTAGGGGGCGGGACTTCCCGATTTGTAAGCGAAAAAGGGGGAGGAACGGAGCAGGCAGAAGCCGCGCTAATGTTTACGAAGGAAGAAGGCATTCAATTGTTAAGCCGTCTGAGTCATCATTCGCTTTACATGATGGAGGAAGAAATGCGGCGAGGCTATATTACAATCCAGGGAGGGCACCGGGTAGGCATTTCCGGCAAAGTGGTGCTCGAAGACGGACGGGTTAAGCTGATTCGTGATGTTACAAGCTTCAATATTCGGGTAGCCCGTGAACGGAAGGGAGCTGCTGATAAAGTGCTGCCGCTGCTGACGGAAGGAAAACAGCTGAAGAATACGCTGATTATTTCACCGCCTCAGTGTGGAAAGACGACCTTGCTGCGCGATTTAGCACGTCAAATTAGTGAAGGAACACAAGAAGTGAACGCCCGCAAGGTGTCCATCGTCGACGAACGATCGGAAATCGCAGGATGTGTGGGAGGCATTCCTCAGAAAGATGTTGGACCGCGTACAGACGTACTGGATGCTTGCCCGAAGGCGGAAGGTATGATGATGATGATCCGTTCCATGTCTCCTGATGTTCTTATTACGGACGAAATCGGGAGAGCGGAGGACGGTTACGCGTTAGAGGAAGCTATTCACGCAGGGATTACGGTCATTGCCAGTGTGCATGGGCGCAGTCTGAAAGACATTATGCGCAGACCTACGCTCTCGCGAGTTCTGCAGACCGGTGTCTTTCAATGCTATCTCGTCCTCTCCCGTAAACCAAGGATCGGGGCAATAGCGGGGGTATATGATGAGCATTTTGCCGAGTGCAGGAGGTGAAAGCGATGCTGAAGCTATTGGGGGCCTCGCTTATCATTCTTGCAGGCACGCTTAGCGGGATGCAGCTGGGAGGATATCTTGCGCATCGACCGCTCCAAATCCGCCAGTTGCGTACCGGCCTTACGCTTTTGGAGACGGAGATTATTTATGGCTCTCGTCCGCTTCCTGAAGCCCTTGCTTCAATCTCCCGCAGGCTCACAGGATCTGGGGCACGTCTGTTCAGTCGTACGGCGGAAATACTTGCCCAGGAGCCGGAATGGCCGGCCAGTGAATGCTGGCATAGCGCAGTACAGCAAGTTTGGCCTAAAACTGCACTGAAAGGACCGGAAAAAGATATCGTACTCCAGCTTGGCTCCGTTCTCGGACAAAGTGACAGGGAAGATCAGAGAAAACATATCCGGCTCGCCTGCGCCAATCTTGAGCATGAAGAAGCCTCCGCCCGGGACAACCAGCAACGCTACGAGAAGATGTGCCGCAGCCTGGGGGTATTAAGCGGAATTTTGCTCGTTATCTTACTTTATTGAGGGGTGGAGGACATGGGATATGACGTGAATGCGATTTTTCAGATTGCGGGCATTGGCATCATTGTCGCTATGATTCATACGGTACTTAAGCAATCAGGCAAGGATGATTGGGCGCAATGGGTAACGCTAATCGGATTTATTGTTGTGTTGTTTATGGTAGCCTCGTTCATCAATGACTTGTTTCAGGAAATCAAACGGGTTTTCCTGTTTCAATAAGAGGTGCCAGCATGGATATTATTCAGATTGTAGGATTAGGGATTGTCGCCACCGTTCTTAGCCTGGTCGTAAAAGAGCAGAAGCCGATGTTTGCCTTTGTTCTGGCGACGGTTACAGGAGTTATTATTTTCCTATTTCTGATCGGAAAGATTTCTGATGTTATCCGGGTGCTTGAGGGTATTGCTATGCAGGCGAATGTCAACATCGTTTATCTGGATACAATCCTTAAAATCATCGGTATTGCCTATATCGCCGAGTTTGGCGCACAAGTCACACGGGATGCGGGCCAGGGGGCGATTGCATCCAAAATCGAGTTGGCAGGCAAAATTCTTATTATGGTGCTGGCCATTCCCATTCTCTCTGTTATTGTCGAAACGATTATACAGCTACTCCCCTCATAAAAAGGTTGTGAAAATATGAAGCAGAAATGGTTGCGCCTATCACTTTATATGGGACTGCTGCTTGTCCTGCTGTTTGTATGGCACCCTGTAAGCGCCGCTGAAACGGAAAAGCCTGCTTCCACACCTCAGGACGCAGTTGTACAGGGACAGCTAGAAAGACTTGATACAAAGGACATTGAGGCGTTTTGGCAGAAAGTTTTGGATAAATATGGAGGATATTTGCCGGAGAGTGAGGGAAAAAGCCTGTTCGAGATGGTAACAGGTGAAAAAGCGTTTAGCTTTTCCGGCGTAATACAGGGACTTGGCTCTTTCCTTTTTCATGAACTGCTTATTAATGGCAAGCTGCTAGGTGCCATCCTCATTATTACCGTATTTGCTATGGTGCTGGAGACGCTGCAAACGGCTTTTGAAAAAAACTCTGTAAGCACTGTTGCATACGCGATTTCATATCTTGTGCTTATTATTCTGGCAGTAAATAGCTTTCGTGTCGCCATCGATTTTGCACAAGGAGCTATTCAGGATATGGTTGGTTTTATGCTGGCGTTGATGCCGCTCATTTTGGCGCTCCTGGCGTCAACAGGGGGGATCACTTCAGCTGCTCTGTTCCATCCCATGGTTGTGTTTTTGGTCAATACAAGCGGTACGCTAATTTCCATAATCGTATTTCCGCTCCTGTTTCTATCTACCGTGCTTAGTATCGTCAGCTCATTCTCTGTAAAGTACCAGCTGACTCGGCTAGCACAGCTGTTACGGACGATAAGCCTTGGGCTGATGGGAAGTTTTCTGACCATTTTTCTTGCCGTGCTCTCGCTTCAGGGGGCCACAGCCGCGGTGGCAGATGGAGTCGCTCTTCGTACCGCCAAGTACATTGCGGGTAATTTCATTCCGGTAGTTGGTCGGGTATTTGCGGATGCGGCCGAGACAGTGGTCGGGGCGTCGCTGCTTGTCAAGAATGCAGTCGGCATGGCTGGTGTATTGGTGCTACTCCTGTTAGTGGCATTTCCGGCACTGAAGATTTTAATTCTAGCGTTTGTCTATAATCTTTCGTCTGCTGTAATGCAGCCGCTTGGCAATAGTCCTATTCTCTCCTGTCTTGGCATCATCGGCAAAAATCTGCTGTACATTTTCGCTGCGTTGGCTACGGTGAGTCTGATGTTCTTCCTGGCCATCACTATCGTCATCTCAGCTGCCAACGTTTCGGTCATGATGAGATAAGGAGGTGGCGATATGATGGCTATGCTGATTCTCTGGCTGAAGAAAATTATTCTACTTGTATTGCTGGCTACGTTTCTGGACTTGCTGTTACCAAGCAATACGTACAGTAAATACGTCAAACTGGTTATGGGACTTTTGATTCTGCTGGCTTTGGTGTCACCTTTATTGGACTTGTTTCGCAAAGATATCCCGTTCGCTCAACTTTCGTTTGCTATAGAGAAGGAGATCGGGCGGTCGCAGCATCCGGATTTTACAAGTGTGGATGCATTGGCCAAGAAGCTTGCCGCTCAGAATGATCAGGAAACCAACCGTTATGTAGAAGAGCAAATAAGCGGATTGGTAAAAAAACAAGTGGAAACCGAGCATGGTGTTAACGTTCAGGAAGTACATGTCCAGATCAGCTCGGAAGGCCAAAAAACAGAGCAGCCCATCGAAAGCATCTCTGTTGTACTGGCGCCCAAAAAAGAGCAGAAAAAGGACGGAAAGCAAAGCGGACAGGGCGTTTCCGTGGAACCGATAAAGCCGGTTAAGGTAGAAATTTCTCTGGATAGCCGGAATGAAAGCTCACGCCTGCCCCATGAAAAAGAACAGTCGGTCGCAGTGGTGGCTGAACAAAAACGTACTGAAAAAAAGATCGAAGCTGGAATTTCAGCGGCATGGAATGTGCCGGGTGACGCAGTGCGTATTACATGGGCCAATGCCGGAGAGGAGGGATAATCGATGAGCAAGAAGGAAAAAGACATGCAAGACGGAACAAAGAAGCTAGGAAAAATGCAGTGGTTGATGGTAGCCGGCGCGCTTGGCATCGGGCTCATGCTGATGGGTTCCTTTTATACGTTTGATAAGGGAACTCCCAGCTCCCCTTCTCCACCGGCGACAGAGGGTGAACAAGCAGTGTTCGCCCAGAAAAAGCAAGAATCGTACACCATGGAAGAATATGAACAAATGTACGAGAAGAAACTTAGAGAAGTATTGCAGACCATTACTGGAGTAGGGGATGTGTCGGTCATGGTGAATCTTGAATCTACAGAAGAGATTGTGGTGGAAAAAAACACGAACCGTCAAACACAATCGACAAAAGAAGGCGACAAAGGGGCCACGCGCGATATTGCCAGCGAATCGATTCAGGAGCAGGTCGTCATTACAAAAGATGACGGAGGCGAGCGTCCAGTTGTGATGAAAACTGTTAAGCCGAAAGTGCGCGGAGTGGTTGTGGTAGCGTCAGGTGCAGGTAACTTACAGGTAAAAGCATGGATTTTGGAGGCAGTACAAAAAGTACTTGCTGTTCCTTCCTATAAAATTTCAATTTTGCCTAAAAAAGCTTAAGGAGGCTGAGTACGTATGGCGTTAAAAAAACAAACGGTTTGGTTATTGTCCATGCTTGCCGTACTGGTCGTACTGTCGGCGTATTATCTGGTGCAAGGTCCGTCCGAGCAGGTACCTGTAGCAAGCAAAAGCACGAATGAAGCGGCCGGAATACCGCCTGTACCTGCGAATGATAAAGGCGTAAGCGTAGAGACGAAACAGGTGGCCCCGCAGCCCGAAGGTATGCCGGCAACAACCCCAACAGATGACTACTTCACGGGATACAAGATGCAGCGTGATGCACAGCAGGAACAGGAAATAGGACAATTTATGGAAGTAATGTCCAACAGTGATGCTAAACCGGCAGCCATTGCCGAAGCCAAGAAAAAGCTAGAAGAGTTATCGGCACTCAAGGATAATCAAACGCAGGTGGAGGAACTGGTGAAATCGCTTGGCAGCTACAAGGATGTTGTTGTTATTGCCAGGGATGATATGGTCCGCGTGGTTGTGCAGACGGAAACGTTAAAGCGAGATAAAGTGGTTGAAATTATCGGTGTAGTTAAACAGCACATGAAAGTACCGGGCAACAATATCGTGGTCAGCTACAAACCATAGGTTGTTAATGAACGATTAATATGAGTATCGCGTTAAAATATTAAGAAAGTGAGCAACGACGAAAAGTATTCGTGCCCGGGCCATGAACAGTGGCCCGTTTCTTCTTTTGCAGTACGAATTGATAAATAATTCAGTACATAATTAGTACCAAGAACATGACTTTATGCTATAATGTGTGATGATACTTTATTATATAGACCATACAAATAGTTAGGAGTGGACAAAGCATGCTTAAGATTCATGAAATTAGAGAGATTATTAAATTGGTTGATCAGTCCGCTATTACCGAGTTCAAAATCGAAGAAGAGGGCACAAAAATCAGCATTAAGAAAGAGACTGTTGCAAGCGTTTCCCAAGTAACGGCAATGCCTGCACCAGCACCACAGGCGGTATTGGCATCAACACCCGAACCTGTCGCAGCGCCGAAGGAAGCCGCCCCGGCTCCAACCCCGACCCAGGCTGCGGCACCGCAAGCAGCTCCTGTTGCTACAGAAGAAGTGGAAGAGGCTGGCCTACATAAAATTACCTCTCCGATGGTTGGTACTTTCTATCAATCGTCTGAACCGGGAGCAGCTGCATATGTGAAGGTAGGAGACAAAGTTAAAAATGATAGTGTTGTGTGTATCGTAGAAGCGATGAAGCTGTTCAATGAAATTGAGGCAGAAGTATCCGGCGAGATCGTTAAAGTGCTGGTGGAAGACGGCCAACTTGTAGAGTATGGACAACCTCTCTTCCTTGTGAAGCCGGAATAAAGGAGGGCTTCCATGTTTAAAAAAATACTCATTGCTAACCGTGGAGAGATTGCTGTTCGCGTCATCCGAGCCTGTCATGAGTTGGGGATACAAACGGTCGCTGTCTATTCTTCGGCGGATAAGGAAGCGCTGCATGTACGAATGGCCGATGAAGCGTATTGTATTGGACCGACTGCTTCGAAAGACAGTTACTTGAACATGACGAATTTGATGAGCGTTGCGACGAAAGCGGGCGTTGACGCGATTCATCCAGGATATGGATTCCTGGCGGAAAATGCCGATTTCGCAGAGATTTGCTCTGCTTGCAATATTACGTTTATTGGACCTGAACCACAGGCTATTATCAAGATGGGGGATAAGAACGTCGCACGCGAGACGATGAAGAATGCGGGAGTGCCTATTGTCCCGGGCACTGACGGTTTGATTGAAGATATTGACGAAGCGGTCGGAATTGCTGAAGAGGCCGGATATCCCGTTATTATTAAGGCAACTGCGGGTGGCGGCGGTAAAGGCATGCGTGTAGCCCGTTCGCAGGAAGAACTTATTTCTTCTGTACGTCAGGCTCAACAGGAAGCGAAGAACGCGTTCGGCAACCCGGGCGTGTACCTGGAGAAATATCTCGAAGATACGCGTCATATCGAGATTCAAATTATCGCAGACAAGCATGGGAACGTATGCCATCTTGGCGAACGTGATTGCTCCATACAGCGTCGTCACCAGAAGCTGGTAGAGGAGGCACCATCTCCTGCGCTGGATGAAGAAACACGTCAGCAGATGGGGAGCGCCGCTGTTGCAGCAGCAAAAGCTGTGAATTATCACGGTGCCGGTACGGTAGAATTTCTGCTCGATAAAGACGGTCGATTCTACTTTATGGAGATGAACACGCGTATTCAAGTCGAGCATCCGGTAACCGAGTTAATTACCGGTATTGATTTGATTAAAGAACAAATTATGGTGGCTGCAGGCTATCAGCTTTCCTTCAAACAGGAGGATGTTGTGATTGACGGCTGGGCCATTGAGTGCCGTATTAATGCGGAGAATCCGGCAAAGAAATTCATGCCGTCTCCAGGTACAATCCAGTTCTATCTCCCGCCGGGCGGGTTTGGTGTCCGTGTGGACAGTGCAGTTTATCAGGGCTATCAAATTACACCGTTCTATGATTCGATGATAGCGAAGATTATCGTCTGGGGTAAAGATCGGGATGAAGCAATTCAACGTATGAAGCGTGCACTATCAGAGATGGTGATTGAAGGTGTGCATACAACAATTCCTTTTCATCTTAAATTGCTTGAGCATGAAATGTTTGTGGAAGGCACGTTCAACACGAAGTTTTTAGAGATATATGACTTGAAAATTGAAGAATAATTACTAAAAACGACACCTTCTTCAAAGGCGTAAATTGTATTCTTTTCCTTTCCTTTGCTATAATAAGCAAAGAATCGCACTTTGAAGGAGGTGTTTTGTGTTGGATAATGGAATTGAATTCTCACAGCTGGAGCTAGGCAAGATTGAAATCGCTCCGGAGGTTATCGAAGTGATTGCTCATATGGCAGGCTCTGAGGTACCTGGAGTAGCAGGATTGAGCAGTGGAGTGGTCGGCGATTTTGTTGAGCGTCTTGGACGCAAAAGCAGTCGTGGTGTCCGTGTGGATATTAAAGAAAGAGAAGCAACTATCGATCTTTATATCATTGTGGAATTTGGACAGCAAATCCCTGATGTGGCCTATAAGGTTCAGGAAAATGTACGGGAGTCTATTCAAAATATGACAGGGCTTGTGGTAACACAAGTAAACGTACATATCGTCGATGTTTTACTGAAGCAGGAAAAAGAGAAAAAAGTACCTGGAAATTATGAAGAAGTTCACCGAGTTCGGTAAGCGGAGCGCACAGCCTGGCGTTTCGCCGGTAGGAGGGCGTCTGTGAATTTATTTGATCGTTTTATTCTTACGCTATATAGCCTAGCGCTGGTGGTTATTTCATTATTCGTCATGGCGACCAGCCTCAATTTGATTTCATCAACGTACATTACAAGTGCCATTGAAGAAATTTATACGTCATCTCAGGTAGGGATGATTTACTTTGTCGCAGCCGCAATTTTTTTTCTAATCAGCTTAAAGTTTTTGTTTACAAGTGTACGGGCTCGCGGAGACAGGGGGCGTGCTGGAGTATCTGTTCACAATCCGACCGAATACGGGGATGTGCGAATTACTCTGGAAACAATTGAAAGCATTGCTACTGCTGCGGCTCGTCGTATTCGTGGCATTCGCGACTTGAAGGCCCGTGTCCGGGCAGAAGAGAATAAAACTTCCATCCACGTTAAAGTAACAGTAGATGGAGAAACACCGATCCCTGGTCTGGTAGAGCAAGTACAGCAGGTTACCAAGGAACGCGTAGAAACGATTGCCGGCCTGGCGATTGCCGAAGTTACGGTGCTTGTGTCCGAAGTGGCACAGCCTGGTACAGGAGCACGCGTCCGGCGGGTAGAATAGAGGGATTCGCATGTTCTGGCAATTCATTCTGGAAAATCGGGGAAAAGCGTTCGGCTTGGCGGCGGGTTTTATTTTTGGTCTACTCTTTTTGTGGGTTGGTTTTCTTAAAACAATCGTATTTGCCGTATTCGTGGCGACCGGTTTTTATATCGGACGCAAATTTGACAATGAAGAAGATGTAGGCGAAGTGCTTGACCGCATTCTTCCGGGGAAGTTTACGAAACGGTAGATATGCAAGCAAGTGGACAATCGCACACAGCAAAAGCGTCAAATCTCGGTATTCAGGGGTTTGGCGCTTTTTGCGGTAAAATGGTGGGACAAAGTATTTCCAATGGGGGAAGGATTTGATAAACTCAAGGAATGGTTATTTTTTGTGGAGGTAAAGCTATATAAAATCAGGTTTGATGGATTGATATGATATATGTCGAACTGTTAGGCGCTTATATAGTAAATATCGATAAATAAAAGGTGGTAACGAATGAATCGACATCAATCCCGCGAAAAGGCGGTACAAGTATTATTTTCGATTGATATGACACAAGCTGCACCGGAGGATGTGCTCGCTAACTTGCTGGAGGAAGAAGAGAATGAGCAGGCGGAGAACCAAGAGAGAAATACCGAGTTTTTAACCGAGCTTGTAAAGGGCACAGTGATGCATCAAGCCGATATTGACAGTAACATTAGCAAATATTTGCGAGGATGGACGATGGGACGATTGGCGAACGTAGACCGCGCGATTTTACGTTTAGCCGGTTATGAGATGATGCATCGGAACGATATCCCGACGAAAGTTACGTTAAACGAAGCGATCGAGCTGGCCAAACTCTACGGAACGGATGATTCGCCGAAATTCATCAATGGGGTGCTGTCCAGCCTGGTGAAAGATCTGGAAAAAAGCGAACAAAAAGGGCAATAACTGATGGATGTAGTACTTGGTATTGATACGAGCAATTATCGAACCTCTCTTTGTCTCGTTAATACAAGTGGACAGATCGTAGCCGAAGAGAAGGAGCTATTGACGGTGGAAGCTGGTGAACGTGGACTCCAACAATCCACTGCCCTGTTTCAACATGTTAAACGTCTGCCCGAGCTGGCGCGTCGTATGACAATAAAAGGCCACAAGGTGATAGCTATCGCGGTGAGCCGTACCCCGCGGCCAGCGGAGGGTAGCTATATGCCCGTATTTCTTGCTGGACAGATGGCAGCAGAGCTGATGGCCCACTTTTTTCATGTGCCTGTGTATTATACATCTCACCAGGAGGGGCACATTGCAGCTGGAGAATATACGCTGGCACAGCCGATTGCAGTAAAACGATTTCTTGCGGTGCATCTGTCCGGCGGAACGAGCGAAGTGCTGGATTGCGTAAAACGGGTCGGAGGATACGAGATTGAATGCATTGGTGGTACGCAAGATTTGCATGCGGGACAATTAATCGACCGGATTGGTGTAGCGTTGGGACTTCCTTTTCCGGCGGGGCCGTACCTCGAAGAGCTGGCACAGCAAGCGGAAGAGAACGGTCTTGTCGTTCCTTCGTCTGTAGTGAAGTATACATTTAGTTTTTCGGGACCTGAGGCGGCTCTTATGCGTGCAATAAAACAAAATGTTCCGTCAGCGCAGATTGCCCGTGCGGCGGAGAAATGCATCGCAGCTACATTGGAGAAAACACTTCGGGCGGCTACCGAGGACGGATACCCAAAAGATATTCTTATTGTAGGCGGCGTGTCTGCCAATGCGTACATTCGGGAACGGCTTATGAAACGGCTGACACACCGGGCGGTTGGTGCCCGTCTGTATTTTGCGGATCCCGCCTATGCAGGAGATAATGCATTTGGTGTAGCGCGTATCGGCCTTTTGCAGTTTCTTTCTGGTCATAAAGGCGAACATTTTTGTTAAAATCAGTGCTATATTTCGTAATTTATCTTTGCAATCTTCCATTTGATTCGCTACACTGAAAAAGAAGGCGAGAACTTACATTTTCTTAATATTTTCAATTGAACGGGAGGATATGCGATATGTCAGCACATATTATTGTGGGCGCTGAGGTAGCGTCCGAAATTCGCGCGGCATTAAAAGAAGAAGTGGAGCAACTGAAGGAGCAAGGCATCCATCCGGGACTTGCGGTTATTCTCATTGGCGATGATCCGGCTTCTCATTCCTATGTAAAAGGAAAGGAAAAAGCGTGCCATGAAATTGGCATTTATTCGGAAGTCATTCGGCATGATGCCTCCATCACACAGGAAGAATTGTTAAGAATGATTGAGGAGTATAATCAAAATCCGAACATTCATGGCATTCTGGTGCAGCTTCCATTACCGAAGCATATCTCTGAAAAAGCGGTCATTGATGCGATTAGCCCGGAGAAAGATGTAGATGGATTTACTCCGGTAAATGTGGGCAACATGCTCATTGGAAATGATTGTTACCTGCCATGTACACCGCATGGGATTATTGAACTGATTAAGCGTTCAGGTCAGCCGATTGAAGGCAAGCATGCGGTTGTTATTGGACGTAGTAATATTGTAGGAAAGCCGGTTGCTATGTTATTATTGCAGGAAAACGCTACCGTAACGGTTGCTCATTCGCGGACAAAAGACCTTGCGTCTATTACGCGTCAGGCAGACATTCTAGTTGTGGCCGTTGGCCGTGCCGAGATGATTAACGCGGAACATGTAAAAGTCGGGGCCGTAGTTATTGATGTCGGTGTAAACCGGAATGAAGCAGGTAAGCTTGTGGGAGACGTTCATTTTGATTCTGTTAAAGAAGTGGCGAGCTATCTGACTCCGGTACCGCGTGGTGTGGGACCGATGACGATTACGATGCTGATGAAGAATACGGTGGACGCGGCGAAGAAAGCAGCACGCGTGGCACAAGAGAAATAGAGCGAGGGGAAGGAAGAGAGCTGTGCAGGATACCCGGCAAATTTTTTCGGTTAAAGATCTTACGCGCTATATTAAGGATGCATTCGATTTTGATGAAGTGTTGCAGAATGTGTGGGTACGAGGCGAGCTATCCAATTTTGTGCATCACTCCCGAGGGCATATGTACTTTACGGTCAAGGATGAAGAGTGCAAAATCAAAGGCGTAATGTTTGCCGGGAATAACCGGTATCTCAAATTTATTCCCAAAAACGGAACCCGGGTGCTTATCCGCGGTTCTGTTTCTGTGTATGAACGGGACGGACAGTATCAGCTATATGCGAAAGAGATGCAGCCGGACGGCATCGGGAGCCTTTATATGGCGTATGAGCAGCTTAAGGAAAAGCTGGAGAAAGAGGGGCTGTTCGATGAGCGTAATAAAAAGGCGATTCCTAAGTATCCGTCTCGGATCGGTGTCATTACTTCGCCTACTGGTGCCGCGGTACGTGACATTATTACGACCATTCGCCGGAGATATCCAGTTGCGAACGTATTGTTGTATCCCGTTGCAGTGCAGGGAGAGCACGCTGCATCATCTATCAGCCGCGCAATTGATGAGATGAACGAGCGTCAGGATATCGATGTACTGATAACTGGCCGAGGTGGCGGATCGATTGAGGAATTGTGGGCGTTTAACGAGGAAACGGTAGCCCGCAGCATTTCACGCTCACGCATTCCTATCATTTCGGCTGTAGGACATGAAACGGATTATACGATCGCTGATTTTGTAGCTGACGTGCGCGCGGCTACACCTACAGCGGCGGCGGAACTTGCGGTACCCCATATGCAGGAGTTGCATCATCGTATCGATGTATTGTCGCGGCGTGCTGCAACTTCACTTCACCATCAGGTGAAACGTCTTCGTGAGCGTCTGGAACGCTTGCAGCGTTCGTATGTGCTACGTCAGCCGGAACGTCATGTCATGCAATATGAACAGGCATTGGACCGGCTACAGCAACGGCTGTTGCGGGCAACTGAACAATATCGTATACAGAAACAGGCACGATGGAAAGAAATGCATCGGCATTTGTTGCAATACAATCCAATGACAACAATACAGCGTGAGCATGAGCGTCTGCGTAATCGGCAGGAGCGTCTGGAACGTGCGATGAGAATGCTGGTCAAAGAGCAAGAACAGAAGCTCGATCGCCAAATCGGCAAGCTGGATGCATTGAGCCCGCTAAAAGTAATGAAGCGTGGCTATTCACTCGTATTTAAAGAAGCGGATGGAAAACAAAATCTAGTAACCGTGGTAGAACAAACAGCGGCAGGTGAGAAGGTCGCTGTTCGTTTGGCTGACGGAACGCTCGTATGCCGGGTCGAGGAGACACAAAAGGGGGATATACATGGGTAAGAAAAAGACAGAAGTACCATTCGAAGAGGCGATGAAACAGTTGGAAGAAGTCGTACAGCAGCTTGAAGCGGGGGATGTTCCGTTGGAAAAAGCGATTGCCTTATTCCAGGAGGGAATGGCGTTGTCCAAGCAGTGCAGCGAGAAGTTAACGGATGTGGAACAGAAAATCGAGATGCTGCTGGAGCAGGAAGGCGAGAAAATCGTCGTTCCGTTCCAATTGGAGGGAGACAACGAGTGAACAACGTGCGATTAAAAGAATATATTGACGAAAAAGTGGCGCTCATTTCCGAGCGTCTCGCTGTATACGCGGATATGCAGGAAGTTCCAGATACGCTCCGGAACGCGATGGCATACTCGCTTTTAGCCGGGGGGAAACGGCTACGGCCTTTATTTGTACTTGCGACACTTGAATCGTTCGGCAAGCCAATAGAATCGGGTATTCCTGTCGGCTGTGCAGTCGAAATGATACATACGTACTCTCTTATTCATGATGATTTGCCCGCTATGGACAATGATGATTTTCGTCGGGGAAAGCCAACGAATCATAAAGTATACGGAGAAGCGATGGCTATTCTTGCAGGAGATGCACTTTTGACGTATGCTTTTGAAACGGTATGCGAGGCGCAGGCCTATCAAGTTCCTGCAGCCGACGTTCTGAAAATCGTACGCGAATTATCTTCGTATGCTGGGGCCAAGGGAATGGTTGGTGGCCAATGCGCCGATATGGAAGGCGAGAATACACGGCTGACGCTTGAACAGCTACAGTATATTCACCAGCATAAAACCGCTGATCTTCTTGTATTTTGTGTGCGTGCCGGTGCGATTCTTGCCGGGGCCGAAGAAAGACAGCTCGCGCTCTTGACCCGTTATGCCAACAATATTGGGCTTGCATTCCAGATTCAAGATGATATTTTGGATGTGATGGGGGATGAGGCGAAAATTGGCAAGCCAGTAGGAAGTGATGAAAAGAGCAGCAAATCGACATATCCTTCCCTTATCGGCATGGAAGAATCGCATGCTATACTTCAATGCCTGGTGGATGAAGCGAACGAAGCGCTTACTGAAGCAGGCCTTGTGGATGACAGCATACTTCGCGCTCTTGCAACATTCGTTATTGAGCGGGATCACTGAAAAAACGCATGAAGAATAAAGAATGATAGAGTGATATTATAAAAGAGAGCAAGAGGTGAGACCGTTTCCCCTTGCTCTTTTATATTGGTGTTTGTACGCTGTTTGTGATACCATGTTCTTGATTTACGTTTAAGAAAACAAGTATTATGTATATTACTACACGCCTGTTGATTATCCATAAGGTGGAAGAA
>NZ_KE952841.1 GCF_000466385.1 Aneurinibacillus aneurinilyticus ATCC 12856 | reverse complement strand
AACTTTTTATTTTGGGGACTTATTGGACAGCCCCCTTCTTTTAATTCTTATAAAGCATACACCATAATTGATTAAATTTTTTCAAAGCTTCTAACGACCATTTACTCTTATCCCCTTTTAAACCTCCGAATAGTTCCAGTTTCATTTCGAGATATCCTTGTTTAACCAAACTTAACTCCCAAATATTATGATACAAATTATCAACATCTTCGCTATTTAACTTATCAGTACATTCCTTACACCAAATTTGAAAGTCTTCAATTTCATCATGGTACTTCTTACTGTCTATCATGATATTACCAGACCAGTCCTTCAAAACCTTTTTACACACATCACACTTTGGATACTTCGCAAGCTGCATCATTCAGCTCCCCTATTCCTTGCATCATAAGGGAACACAATTCGACAAAAGGAAGGCATTTCCTCTTTACGCTAAAAGTACTTTCCGAACACGATTCACAAGTACTGCACTGAATTGTACGCTTTTTGGCTACTAAAGTACGGAAAATGGATATCAAAGTACGTTTTTTGGATAAACAATAACGAAAATAGACAACAAAAAAGCCACTCTTGAGAGTGACTATATTTACTTTCAAATTACATTAGCGCATGTTACCGATAATTGAATTTCTACTATCCTCCATTCTTTTAATAAAATTCACCATTGCATCAAATGCTTCGTTACGCTTACTTGGAAGACTTTGAATTCTGTACGTATCCATTTGCTGAGTGCTGTTTATTTGATTTTGTAATTGAGAACCTGACAACTGCTCTCATTGTGATTGGACAAACTTTAAAGCTGTATCCATATCCATATTACTTAAATCCATCCCATTTAAATTTCCAATATTTGCAGCAGATACAGATACAGCGCCAGAAAATGCCATGACTGCAATCATAAGTGCGCCAATAAGTTTCTTTTTCATCATGAGCAACTCCTTTTATATCATTCGGCTATATTCATCAAAATTCAAGCACGACTTAAAAGCTATAAGCATTGCTCCTTGAATCTTGATGAAGTTATTTTAACAAGTCACCAAACAGTGCACCAATTTCACTCCATCTTTTCATGCTTATTTTCAAAAAATTAGAATAACATCATTTGTTAATCGATGTTATAATTTATGGAAAATCAAAAAACCAAAATATAAAATGTTATTAAATTACCAATGACCCATAAATTGTATTTAAGTATATTTATAGTTAAAAAAGTAATAATCATTTATAAAATAACTTTTAATGCATCTTGTGATAATTTTATCTAGTTTAGGTACATAGATAAAATCATACAAAAGGAGTGGTATCATGAAAAAAATCAAGTTCATCCTATCTATTACTCTAGTATTTGCATTTGTCCTAACAAACATAGCTGTTATAGCTCCAAAAGCATCAGCTACGAGTGTTATTCTTTATTAACATCTTTACGCAAAAGCTAAGGAAGCTGCAGATGAATACCTAGTTCTTTAAAAGATGGAAATGTAATCAGTGACTGAAAGGAACGATGAATGTTGGATTTAAAAACATTTGAGGGGAAACTTTGGAAAGAACCTATAGCTACATCTAAGCAAATTAATAAATTTCAAGAGGATATGATATCCATAAGGGAGCAATTTGAAAATACTTATCCTGAGAAAGTATATCTAATTGACTCTTTTCCAACACCTATGAGATATCCTGCAAGCGAAATCCTTGAAATATACTATGATCACAATCAGGAAGGTCCAATTAGTGACAAGCATTATCTACAGCATGAAGAACGATTTATAGAGGTGATAAAAAGACTGTGGGCCATGAGTCCCGTCTTAATTCAAACTAATTTGCATACTCTCTTGGATTTTGTAGGGACTCCTATCGAAGAATTGCAAAAAAACTTAACCACCCTTGAATCTAATCTTCTTAATGAAATAATTAAGAAAACGAAACCCGCTCAGGATAATATAATTACTTTTGATGAATTCAAAGAAATTAAGCTCATTACCCAGATGAGTCTGAGAGAAAAAATTTCTTCTTGCTTTGTCTTTCCTGATATAAAAGTAATTATTTGGGCAAACAGTCTTACTCTAAAATCTTATGTTGTTGAAAAATCAAACAAAGATTTACTTCAAACTATTTGTACTACCCATGGTCTGTATTTGAGAAAGTAAACTTGTTAGCAACTATCCTCAAATGTTAAAACATGTAAATAAAGTGCCCCCGCCTTTATCTTGGTGTACGTCCGTTCGCTCAGCCCTACCTCGCCAGCTACGATATAATCAAAGCTCTGTCTTCTAGATACCCGCAACTGAATAATTTCTCTTTCCTTCTTTCCTAACCGGTTTACAGCCCTCTCTACGCGCTCTGTAAACGTCCGAATCTCTTCTTCCTTATTCTACATTCCAAACGGCACGGTCTGCTGCTGCATCAATTGTTTTGTTCGTCGCATCGTGATACCTGGCTTCATAGACAGACGTGTTCTTCATTTCCCGACGAACAAAGCCGATTTGCTTGTAAATACGCGCCGTCTCCAGTGCTTCCTCGACTCTCTTTTGTGTAGCTCTCCGGTCAATTTTCGGCAAAAACGACATTTGTATGACGATTCCCCCTGCTCATGGTAGAATATTCTTGTAGATACCAAACAAGGAGCCCCCCTGGTAGATGGTCAGAAAGAGGATATTTTCTATAAAGAGGTGAGTATATTGCTTTTTGCTTCTTTCTTTTTATTCATGGCCCTTGTTTTCTTTTTCCTGATTACAATTAATGCAATTGTCAAGCGTGATCGGAATATCCCTCTCTATATTTTCTTAACTACCATTTTGTCAGGATTATTTTTTTACTTTTCAATTGATATTTTTGCCAAGTAATCCCCTCCATGGACCCGGGTGGGCCTCGAGTGCAGTGAGCAATTCCTCATGCTCTTCTGATGTCATTTTATCTTCATATATCCAGCCATGGCGTGTTTCTATCAAGTACGAAGGATCGGCATATATTAAAACTTCTGGGTACCAGTACCGCTCGATAAGCTTCTCTGCCTTCTGGCATTCAATTTGAGTATTCTTTAAACGTTCCGTTACTTCCATAATTCGTTCCGGCAACTGTTACCAGCCCTTTGTACGATTCCTTCCTGAAGCTTGAATAGAATTCTTCCATCCGGTTCTATCGCTTGTTCTCGTTCCATGTGCTTGCCAGCAACGAACCAAGAATCGTCGTGCGTCCTCCAGTTCATTGCCGTCATTTCATATGACTCGTAGTATTCTGCTCGAGCCCACGGCGTCCATTCAATTAATCGCGCTAACTCTTCGGGCTTTTCACGAATGGTACGAAACAAATTAACCACTTTACCATTAACATCGTTTATCGTTTCGATTTTGGCTGGCTGCTTTGTAGAATACACCGCTCCGGATCCGAAATGTGTTTCCAGGTACACTTCATGTTCTGGCATGTGGTTAATAATCCAGTCCACCATACTCCACTTGCTACCGATTGTTGAACCCTCGGATAAGCCATTTCTCCACCTCCTTAGGCCACCCACCGAGCCTCCCTGGCGGGTAACCGATTATTAAGTCGCATCTCAAAAAGTAATATTTATCCAGAACTTTATTTGTGTTATGCTCAAATAAAAATTTGGTATTAGTTGGGTGATTCAATTGCAGACTCTGATGGTAATCATAATGCTCGCTTTTTCCGTATTTACTAGTGAAACACAATCAAATGAAAGTACATTTATCTCGGAAGGCAATAGTATGGCTCCTTTTTTACAAAATGAAGAAAGACTCATCGTAGATAAGGATTACTATAAAAGCCATCCTGTTGCACATGGTGATGTAATTGTATTTAAGGATGACAAGAACAAAACCCATGTCAAACGGGTAATCAGCATTTCAGGCGACATCATGGAATACAAGGAAGATACCCTATACATAAATAACAAACCAGTTGATGAGCCCTACTTAACTGAATACAAATTAGAAGCAAAACAAGATGAAACACTTCGGGTTACAGAAGATTATGGTCCGTATACGATTCCTCAAGGAACAGTATTTGTATTAGGCGACAACCGCTGGAATAGCTATGACAGTCGAGTATTCGGACCTATAAAGGTAGGACAAATCATAGGTAAGGTTGTAAAGTAATTCCTAGTAACCAGCAAGCTAAGTAAGGCTTGCTGGTTTTGTTGTTACGCCGTATCTCCATCACGCATCTGCTTAGCTACACGCTCTTTATATTTCTTAAAGTCACGGGTCAATTTACCAATTGATGTATCTAACTGCATCGCCAGCGTCGTCCACCCCATACTTTTTCAGCGGCTCATTCGTTTTTGTGTTGATTTCGATGTTGTAGTTAATTACTAGCGAATCAAGCTTGCCTCGTAACTGCTCTCTCGGAACCACAAGCGTGTTTTCATTTTCACCAGCTCTGTTTTTTATTTTAGTAAATCCAATAATTGTTTTTCCGTTTTAGAAAAAAATGATACAATTTAATTGTTAAAATGGGAAAGTTGGTGAACTTGTGTCATCTATTGGTGAAAGAGTAAAAAGATTAAGGGAAAAAAGGGATGGACACAAAGGGACTTCGCCAAAAACTAGGCATCAGTAACAGTGTCCTTTCCAGAGTAGAAAATGGAGAGAAAAAATGTTGAAGACTATCTTATTAAACGTCTTGCCGAAACCTTAGATACAAGTTCTGACTATCTTTTAGATCTATCTAATAATGCAATAAATAAAGAAAATTCACCATCAAAAGAATCCGAGAAAGAAATGAGCCTCTTCTTCTATGATGGTATAGAAGGATATGACGACCTTTCACCTGAAGAACAGAAAGCTTTTCGGGAGCATATGTATGACGAGGCAAGGCAAACCATTGAACTTGTTAAAAAGTTGAAGAAACAAGGTAAACGAGGTGGAATGTATGAACGATAAGTTAGATTTAATCTTAGAAGGTATTAAGGAGTTGCAGCAAATCACACGTGCTATACATGATCGGCAAGAGGAGACAGATGCAAAACTTGAAGCACTGGCTATGGAAGTCCATAAACTACATGGTGAAGTGGCATCTGTAAAAGAAGACACCAAACGTATTCACAAACGCTTGGATTATCAAATTTTACGTATTGCTCGCACTGAAGAAGAAATATATCTATTGAAGCCTGAAAAACAATAACCCTGCTTGTCCATTTAGGTCAGGCAGGGCATTATTTTATGGTTTACGTAAAATATTTACATAAATGTAAAGATATGTTAAAAATAGAGAGAATGGGATATCTCATCTGAAAAAATTGGTGGATTATTAGCCTAGTTTTATTATTAGTCATTATTCTTATCATAGCCGAAAATCAGCAACAAAAAGAGAAAGCTTATTTTGAAACAATAGAAACCACGCCTGTTGATTATCCATAAGGTGGAAGA
>NZ_KE952840.1 GCF_000466385.1 Aneurinibacillus aneurinilyticus ATCC 12856 | reverse complement strand
GGCTCTAAGAGCGAAAATTATGCAAAACGCTCATATTAGAAAAGGAAGCCTTTCTATACTTTTTATAGTTGTATTTCTAAATTTGAGAATTATATCGAATTAAAAATCCAACTCTACTTTAACTCCACATCTTTTCTTGCAAGGTTAGTCGGGTCTTTTCCTGTGATTGTCGCCTTATCAGAAATCAATGTTACTTTATATTCATAAGTAGAGGCATTTCCACCCGTTCCTAGCGTTTTAGTAACTTCAACTATAGAGTTGTCTTCATCATATGTTCCTTTAAAAGGATCAAGAAACTTTTCAATGTGCCCTGCTTCAATGAGTGTCTTTAAGCTTAGGGTTGTAACTTCCGAGTTTTGACTCGATCTATATAACTTTGCCGCATTAACCATCTGTACTGCATTCGCAATTGTAGCATCTTTTTTAGAGTTTTCAATTAATGCTCCAATCGCCGGTACGGCAATTGCTGCAATAATACCTAAAATAACGACAACGGCCAACAGTTCAATTAATGTTAAACCACGCTGTTCCTTCAATACTTTCTTCATGCGAAGAACCATGTTTGTCTCCCCCTTAAATTTTTATTTAATATGTGAATACATATCAAACATAGGAATCATAATTGCCAGAACAATGGTCCCGATTAGGACAGCAAGTATGACAATCATAATCGGCTCAATTAGCGCCTTAATCTTATCTACCTGATTATCCACCTCCGCTTCATAAAAGTCGGCGATCTTATCCAGCATTGTCTCCAATGCCCCTGTCTCTTCCCCAATAGAAATCATGCGTGTAACCAAAGGAGGAAATACCCAGGAGCCCTTTAACGGTTCAGACAGCGGCTGTCCCTGCCGCAGACTGTCTCTCGCATTCGCTAATGTGTCTCCTATCACCTTATTGTCCACAACCTCTTCTACAATACTTAATGCCTGTAGAATGGGAACGGAGCTTGCAAACAATGTGCTTAAGGTACGACTCATCCTCGCCAGCGAACTTTTCTGGAATAATCTACCGAAAACAGGCATTTTTAGTTTAGCATAATCTAGGAATTTATGTCCATATTCAGTTGTGGCAAAAATATGAAAAATTACCCATAAAATCATCCCCGATATAATATAAATGTACCAAGTGTATGTAATACTATTACTTACATTCAAAACCAGTTTTGTAATCGCAGGAAGCTCCGCATTTAAGCTCTGAAACATGCCGACAAACGTAGGAACTACATTTGTCAGCAAATAAACCGTAACACCAATCGCCAGCACAAGCATAACGAGCGGATACGCCATCGCTGATTTTACCTTCTCTTTCGTGTAGTACGATTTCTCATAGAAAAAGGCCAGCCTGTCAAATATAATCTCCATACTACCGGAGGCTTCACCAGCTCGTACCATACTAATAAACAACGGTTCAAACACTTTTGGATGCCTTGAGGCAGCTTCCGATAATTGAATCCCGTTACGAATATCTGCTTCAATCTCTTCCAGCACTTTTCTAAACTGCTTCTTCTCGGTCTGTGCAGCAAGCGTATGCACCGCTTCTACCAGCCCTACACCTGCGCGAATAAGCGTGGCGAATTGCCGGAGAAAAACGACAAATTCCTGGGGTTTTACCGGCTTGCCGATCTGAATTTCCATCTGCAGAACCGTTTTCTTTTCTTCCTTTACCCGAAGTACGATTAGCCCGCGTTTTTTTAGCTCGATAATTGCAGCGTTCTGGGTAGCTGCCTCAATCATTCCTTTTTGCTTTTTACCATCCCTCTCCCTCGCCTCATATGCGAACGTAGCCATCTATTCCAGCACCTTTTCATTAAGGTAGTTCTTCACCGTTTCCTTCATGAGAGCACCTTGTGCAACCAATTCGTTAATCGACATCTCCAACGTATGCATGCCCATTTCGCGTCCTGTTTGCATAATGCTGCGGATTTGGTGTACTTTTTCCATACGAATCAAATTGCTGACGGCTGGCGTGTTGACAAGAATTTCCGTTGCGGCGATCCGACCGCCACCAACCTTCGGAAACAACCGCTGCGATACGACACTAAGCAACACTGAGGCCAATTGGATACGCATCTGCGGCTGTTGAGGACCAGGAAACACATCGATAATCCGGTCAATCGTTTGCGGTGCATCCGGGGTGTGAAGGGTAGCAAAAACTAAGTGCCCGGTTTCCGCTGCTGTAATAGCAGTGCTAATCGTCTCCAAATCACGCATCTCACCCACCAGAATGACATCTGGATCCTGCCGAAGGGAAGCCCGCAGTCCAGTCGCAAAATCTACTGTGTCAAAGCCTATTTCACGCTGATTCACAATGCAGCTCTTATGACGGTGCAAGTATTCAATCGGATCTTCCAATGTGATAATATGCTTACGCATATTACGATTAATATAATCGAGCATTGCAGCAAGCGTTGTCGATTTCCCGCTACCAGTAGGTCCGGTAACAAGCACAAGTCCTTGCGGTTTATGACATAGCTTCTCAAGGATTTTTGGCATATTTAATTTTTCGAGTGTTGGTATTTCTGTTGGAATGACCCGGAATACAAGGCTAATGCTCTTACGCTGATGATAGGCATTAACCCGAAAGCGGGAAATTCCCGGTATTCCATATGAAAAATCAGCCTCTCCCTCATCCTTAAAGCTCTGAAAAAGCTCTTCCCCCATTACTTCCCTGGCAATTACTTCCGTATCCGGCGGCATTAACGGACTCACATCAAGGCGGCGTAATTCTCCATCAAGCCGAAAAATTGGCGCCGATCCTGCGGTAATATGAAGATCGGAAGCCCTTTTCTCAAACGCATAACGAAGCAGCTTATTAATATCAAGTTCAGCCATAATTTCCTCACCCACAAAAATAAATTTATCATTCCCTGGTGGAAATTCTGTATAGCTCTTCGATGGTAGTTAACCCCTGTTTTACTTTTAAAAGGCCATCATCAAATAATAAAATCATTCCATTGCGTAAGGCATACTTCTTATATTCGGCAGCAGGCATTTGTTTCGTAATCATCTGCTGCAGCATATCATCCATACGGAAGATTTCGTGTACAGCCATTCTCCCCCGGTACCCTGTTGAATTACAGCTGCCACATCCTATCCCGCGCCACAATTGCTCGACTTTCAAGCCCCGTTTAGCAAATAACTCTTTTTCATCCTCCCTTGGTGTATAGCTTTGCTTGCACTGTGGACATATTTTACGTACAAGCCGTTGAGCTAGCACTCCATTAACCGAAGATGCGATTAAAAACGGAGGAATTCCCATATCAATTAACCGGGTTATACTGCTGACTGCATCATTCGTGTGCAAAGTACTGAGCACAAGGTGTCCGGTTAAAGCGGCCCGAATCGCGATTTCGGCTGTCTCTGTATCACGGATCTCACCTACCATTACGATATCGGGATCCTGTCGTAAAATCGAACGAAGAGCAGAAGCAAATGTCATACCAATGTTTGCGTTCACTTGTACTTGATTAATGCCTTCGAGTTGATATTCAACAGGATCTTCAACTGTGATAATATTCACAGAGTCCTCGTTTAGATGATTAAGTGCCGCATACAAAGTCGATGATTTCCCGCTACCGGTCGGACCAGTAACAAGTAGAATGCCATTCGGTCTGCTGATTAAATCGCGAAAAATCGTAAGATTCCGCTTTGTTAAGCCCAGCTTTTCCAGATCGATTAATGCATTCGTAGTATCCAGTAACCGCATAACAATTTTCTCACCATGTACGGTAGGCAACGTGGAAACACGTACATCGATGTCCTTAAAGCCGATATGAAGCTCAATTCTTCCATCTTGTGGCAGGCGGCGCTCCGCAATGTTAAGATTAGACATAATCTTGAGGCGGGCTGTAAGAATACCGCTCATATGACTGGGGAGTATACGTTCAGTACGTATCACGCCATCAATCCGGTAACGCATACGAATACCATCCTCCTGCGGATCGATATGAATGTCACTCGCCCGCAGTTGCACAGCCTGTTCAAACATCTGAGATACAAGACGAACAATCGGAGAATCTTCAGCCAGCAGACTTTCTTCTTCTACTGTAATCTTCTGAGCCATGTCATCCATTAACTCTTTAACCGAGCCTTGCATACCGTACATACGGGCAATCGCTCGCTGAACTTCTTCCTTTGTAGCGATGACCGGAACAATTGAGCAGCCTGTACTAATCCGCATTTCATCAATTGCAAAATAATCAAGCGGGTCTACCATAGCAACCGTCAGTTTTTCCTCATCACGCTTTAGCGGGACAACAAGATAACGTTTTGCAATATCCTCTGGAAGAATACCAGACAAAGAAGCATCAAGCTTATATCGGTACAAGCTTACATGAGGAATGCCAAGTTGAAACTCAAGAATCTCAATCAACTGCTGCTCATTAATAAACCCTTTGCTAAGAAGCGCATCTCCCAGCTTTATTTTTAATTTCTTCTGCTCATCAAGCGCTTCCTTTAATTGCGCTTCAGAAATAATACCCGTTTCAATTAATATGTCTCCGAGTCGTTTCTTCTCCATGCATCTTTCCCCCATGCTTAAAAGGTATAGACATTCCCCTTCTTTTGAGAATTGGATGGTTGCTCTTGCTGCTTATCTGTAGAATTAGAAGCCTTATCCTGTGAAGGTTCCGGAGCAACGGATGGTTCGCTTTCCGGGGGATTTGGTGTTTGCTGCTGGGCTTTATTTTTCATATTTTCAGGGATCGGACCAAACGCCACAATGTTATGCAACGGTTTATAATAGTCATCTGAAAGTAATTCCCTTTTTGGTATTCCTTTTTCATTAGAATGCGTTAAAAAGACTTTAACCCGAACACCCTCCTTGCCACGGCGAATAATTTTCTCCTGCCCTGGCCCTAACGATTTATCGCTGCGCACAATCGTTTCCGGTGCTATTTTATTCTCTTCTTTCACTTCAATACTGCCGTTCGCAATCGCCTTAGCACCAAACAGTGCAACTCGTAGCTGCGTATCTTTTACTTCCGCATACATGTAAACAGGCTGTTTGAAACGATTAACAAATCGCAAATCAACTTCCTTATCCCGTACGAATGCATCATATCCAAGCGGAATTGATGCTATGGGACGAACATTATTATGGCGTTCTATAATAGAGAGCCCGCTTTTCGCTGCGGCAATGTATAAGGTAGAAGCAACCTGAATCGCTCCACCCATCACTCCATCCTGCGCATCTTCATCATTTTGAATGCTCGTGGAAATATAGCCTTTTGCCTCTGTAAACGGGCCTGCTTTCTCAAAAAAAGAAAAGGTCTGACCTGGCAGCAATACAACACCATTGAGTAATTTAGCCGCCTGTTCTGCATTAAATAAACGATTAGGTGTGGATGCTATAGGTGTGCTGTAATCAGCAAGCATGACTTTGATATCTTTTAAACTTTCCTTTGTAATCTGAGGGATGTCCTTTTCGACTACGAGAGAGGCTCGACCTATCTGAACTTCCTCCTGTAGCTGTTCGCGAATCGCACTTATGGTTCCGGGAATGTCTACTACATAGCCTGCTTTTTCAGGTAATATGAAGATGGACGTGCCATCTACACTTGCCCGGGCGGGTTCAGCCGGCCGATTTACATTACGTGCGATCTCATTAATGATAGCCGTTAGCTTTTCCTCGTTAAACGTGACATATAGAGGAAGATGAGGAGGCGGAGACGTTCCACGCCATTTCTTCCACATTCCCCATACACCTGTTAATTCTTCCGAAGTCCGCTGTGCCTCGCGAAGTGAACTTGGCACATTATACTTAATCTGAATATCCTTTAAAGGTATGGGAAAGGACTGCTTTTCCATCATAATTTGCAGCGTACCTTTTTTCTGTACCTCTCCCAGAACCTTCTCGATTTTCGCCTCTGCCTCTTCTGCATTGAGACCGCCGATACTAATACCGCCGACTGTTACCGTCTGTTGATACATGCTTTTCTGTTGTGTTTGCTCTTTGAGTGCACCTGATAAATAAAGAGCTGTACCGCTAATAACGACAGTCTGTATTATCATAAGCAATAAAACAGATAAAAATTGCGTCCTGCTTATACGCTGGAGCATCGTTGCTCCACCACCTCTCCCGCCATCCTTCTATCCGTCTACGGTTCCTATCTATTCGGCAATTTTCAATGTTAGCTCGACAAGTTTGTTTCTTCCGATACGCTTTACACGTTCGACTATATCTTCAGTTACGACCTCGCCCTCTGGTACGATCACATCACCATTCTCATCATACACATCAGCTGTCACACGCTTACCTGTAATATTTACGGTATCTTTCGAGAAAATCAGAGGTTTGTCCACTCGATCCACTTCCTCTTGATTTGCCTGTGGAACAGACATGTGATCAAATTCAGATTTATTTATCAGGTTTTCGACGCTTTCTTTTTTCACAATCAAAATTTCTTTCCCCATTGTAATAATGAATTCAGCGTTTAGCACTTGCTGATCATTCGATTCTTTTTCAACAACACAGCCTTCCACTTTTCCGCTTTCAGCATTTACATAATATTCGACTACCTCTCCAAGAAATTGGCCTGCCGCAGTAATTACGCGGTTACCAATAATACTTACACCCTTTGTCTTTAATTCATTAGCGAGGGTGTCTTCTGATAAATCGATCACAGCAGATTCACTTTCCGTCATAACAGCATAATCACCAAGCCCTTGCACCTGTCGGAATGGAAGCACTTTTACCCCGAGCGTCCAGCGCTCATTATGAATAACGAGGAATTCTACCTTTCCTGACTCCGGGTTCACCAACAAGCTCTTTACCTTTCCAATTTCTTTTCCGTCCATAATGCTTATAATCGGCATGCCTATCAATTGCTGACTCTGTCTCACTTGAACCGACTCCTTTTATCTAATTTACTAATGTTTAGCAAGCAGGAGAATTTTTATTCAACCATACTCTTCTCTGCCTGTTCAATAATAAAATGCGGAATAAGAGACCAGGGCAGATTAGGCTTTCCTTCCTGCTCCAGCATTTCAGTAACTATCTGGATATAACAGATTTGCTTGGAAACGTCCTCAATCGCCTTAGCTCGGCGTTCACCTTCCGGCATTATTTCTACAATATAAGAACGAAGCTTCTCTAACTCACTAATTCCTCGTTTGTATAATCCCATCTCTTTTAGTAAAAACAAATAATCTTCAACAAGCATGGCTCGTGCTTCAAAAGGAACTTTATAGTCCAATGCTTGCTGTAAATTAATTAATGCTTCCTCATAATTGCTTTTTTCTAAAGCGGACGAAGCTTTCAAAAAGTATTCCTGTACTATGGCAATGTCTTCGGGTATAAAGTTTACCTCTTTACTTAGCCCGGTTTGTGCTTCCTCCGATACATGTTGCGGTTCTTCATCTTCATCCAGCAGATTCCATTCCAAAGCTGTCTGCTTATTTGTTTGATCTCCTGTATCGGAAAACTCTTTCTCTGTAGAGTTGACAAACTCTGAAAAATTTTCTTCCATACCTGCAAAAGACCATTCTGGTATACTATCAGCCTTACTCGTACCGGATGATGTTTCTTCTTTCATCATAGTATCTTTTACTTCATTTTCTTCTCCTTCTTCAAGTGCGTTAGAGGCTGGTATTGTATAATCTTTATGACCTTCTTCCTCCGCCAGCACCGCTTCCAAATCCGAATAATACAAATTCTCTTCCATTTCAGGCGTGTAAATATGTTCATCTCTCATGTCTGGAATATTTGATTCCTGTTCTGTCTTCTCTTCAAAAGTATATTGTGGAAGCTCTTCTTCCCCACTTTTCAATTCCTCGTTTTCTTTTGATAAAGGAAGATACAGGCTTTCATCTGTAGGTATCTTTTCCATTTCGGCTTTAGGTGAAGGCAATGTTTTTTCCCCATCTTGCATCTGAGGCTCGATTTTAGTGGGGGAATCAATACTTTCATATGAAGGTTCTTCTTTAAAAATATCATTAAGCTTTAGAAGTTCATTTTCTGCTGCTAATGAGTCCTGCTTATTCTCTTGAAATACTTTACCACCCTCTATTGGCTTCTCTTGTTCCAAAGATGCCGTATCATGATGAAGCAATTCTGCAAGTAGCCGATCGACTTCCGCCTGCGTATCAGGCTCTTCCGTATGGGGTGCAGCTGGCGATAATACGTTTGCTTGTTCACTATGCCTTTTTGCATCTACTGTAACTAGAGATGGCTTGGCGATTTCCTCTTGCCCTATTTCGCCTTCATCTTCTGCACTCTCTTCTTGCTCATGCAACAAGACGTTTTTCTTCTGTTTATAGGCGAAAAATCCAACGCAAAGAGCTATCGTACTGCCAGCTATGAATGAAAATCCAATTCCATTGCCAAACAATAGGAACGCTAACGGAGCAATAGACCCGACAACGATAGACCCAACAAAAAAAATGAATATGGACTTAATAGCTTGAATCTTTTTTCTTAGAACAATATAGAATAGCAGCGTTAATAAAAAATATATAAGATAGTAGCCTGGCAAGCCTGAAACAAGCATTCTATCACCAACTCACCTATTTATTCCTATTATGATTTAGGTACAAATACAATAGTACAATATTCGACAAAGGAAAAAAAGACCTATTAAATATATGAAAAATATATTTCAATATTAAATATTCCTTATTTAAGGAGAATCATAGGTGGTAAAATAGTTCTATGAAAATTATACTTGATATTTGGACAGGGGCGTGTGGCTGAGGATGCACCCTGCGCTCCGGCAGAAGGAAGGCCAGCGTGTCTTTTTCTTACCTCCTACCATAAAAATGTGTCGATTTATCAAATAAGATGTATATAAAAGAGGCGGTGAACATATATGCGCATTCTATCTAACGAAAAAGGATTCACATTAATCGAGGTGATAGCAGCTATTATAATTTTTTCTGTTTCTCTTCTATTATTTAATTCATATTTTGTAAACAGCTTTTCAAACTCTAAAAAACAAGATACACAAATGGTCGCTATGAATATAGCACGACAAGTTGCAGAGCAATGGAAAAATAGCGAAGGAACACTTCCATCCTCCGAATTTCCAGAGGAGAAGCTCAATTATGAACGTTTAAAAGAACTTATTTTAAAAGGGGAAGAAGATCATATCTTATCTTCTACATCAATAAATGGAGCGGTATACGAACCAAAAGTTACGCTTAAGAAAATGCCCGCAGGATCAGACAATAATCCTCTCATTCTTATTACAGTATGTGTGTCACTAAAAAATGAAAAGACAGCTATCCCACTTGCTATACTGCATACTGCGATAGCCAATCCAAAGAAAGGAGGATAAAGAATGAGAAACAAAATAGGAAAATTTCTTTTTCCCTTAAAAACGGAGCGAGGTCTTACACTTGTTGAATTGCTGGTTGCCATTGCTCTTTTTCTATTAATCATTATTCCGATATCCTCCTATTATATATCGGGCATTTCTCTTTACCAGCGGACACAAACGGAAACGAACCTGCGTAATGAAGCTGATTTTGTACTATCCGATATATTTAATACCGTTCAAAATGCTACGTATTTTGAATTACAGCCAGTAAAAAACGAGAACCATAAAGAAGATTTGCTTTCAATTTTTGAGAAAAGTGGCACGCTTGATTTTGACAGCAAGTCAGAAGAAGAAAAAAATGCAATTAAGAATAAACTTTATTATGGAATTTTCACCTATAAGCTTACGTTAGACAAGGATAATGTTTCTAAACTGAAACGAAAAGGCCTCCAGTTTTTCGCTACGGATGCGGGGGGAAAATTTTCTTATAACCCTAGCTACCTTGTAGACGGCTTATTCCGCCTATCTGATGACAATAAAAAGCTTATCGTATATTTACTGGTAGCACCTAAAAATTCGAGGGAAGAAGAAAACCGAACAGACCGGAGCGGAGAAGACATGGAATTTAAAACGATAGAAGATGTAAAAGATGTAATTAACGCTAAAGGAAATACTTCTCTTCATTACATCCGTCTGATTCGGACAGAGTTTGCCGTTAACAACTTCAAAGGGGGGGAATAAAATATGACCATTCTTCGTAATGAAAAAGGGGCAGCTCTTTTAATTGTTTTTCTTATTCTCATTTTATTTACTGTACTTGGAATTTCCGTTATGACAACAACCATGCAATCAGCACAAATTCGTAAATTTACGGATAGCGAAATAGAAGGTAAAATGCTGGCAGACATAGGATTAACCTATTTTCAAGAATACATTGAAGAAAAATTAAAAGATAAAAAGCCTTCCGAGAACATAGATAGGGAGGTTATTAGCTTCATTGAAGAAATAGCCTCTCCCATGCACACTATAGAAGATAAAAATAATATTGAATCGAAGAAAATATTACTTCCAAAAGTGAAAGGAGAAAGGGGGGAGAGTGGCTTTGCTATTTTTTATGAGCTGGGAAATAAAATCGAGTATAGCGACGGTTCCTCTGAGTTATCTCAACCATATGTGCGTAAAGTCGCAGTAAGTGTGCTTGGTATTCCATCTGGAAGTAATGTATCCGGTACGTCACAGAAAAAAGTTCGTTTAAACGCAACCGTCTATATTAACACGATTCCAGCTCCATTTCATTCTGCGGTTAGCACAAAAGGGAATCTTCTCCTTTTCGGTGGAACGAATATTATTGGCAATGTAGCAGCCAACAACATTATCACTACTAATCAATATTATTACAAAGACGAAGACGAAAAATTCCAAACAGAAAAAGAGGATGATAATATACCCTATATAGAAGGAAAGGTTATGCTTTCCAATACAGGACAGCTATATCAAGTGGATAAAAATAAAGATTTAAGCAGCTATCAGGACGACAAAAAGAAGCCCAATGTTACTACTTCTTCAGAGGGAGTAACAAAAATACCAGATTTTTCTCTTGTCGGGCTAAAAAAGGAAAAGCTGTTTACCCCCCTTGATACAGATACAGATACGGATAGGGAGGAGCGTTCTGCACCTTCTGATGCTCCCTGTATTCCGGGCCTTGAACCACCCATGGTCGAAGCGACCCATAGAGGAATTCCGGACCTATTTTATGATCAAAAAAAAGTAGGAGAGTACATTCAACAGCAACTTGCTGACGCAAAAGAAAGTGGAACTGAATTAATAACAATAGGCGAAACAGACGAGCCGATTACGTTTGATGAAAAAGATAAGGATAATGGCTTTAGCTATTACGGTAACACACCCCCTAACAAAAAATTATATATTGAATCTGAGCAACCAGATGGCAACCCATCACCACTAACGGTACGCCTGACAGGAAACGAACTTAAAGATAAAATAAATAAACTATATATCGCTCCCAGCGATACAAGTAACACACCAAAAAGCGTTACGGTAGAAATGGGTCGTCAGGATACATTCGAGAAGTTAGATTCAGAGCCAAAAGAAGAGCCATTTACATACAATGGCATTATCGTTATCCGCGGAAACCTTGATATTTATAATGATATCGACATGAACGGTGTTATTTATGTAGATGGTGATGTTGTAATCCGTGAAGCTACTAACAAGAGCAAAGAAAAAGACAATAATAAACTTGCTATTATTGCCTCGGGTTCTCTTACTTTAGCTAACCGTTATATAGAAGCAAAGTTTGATGATAATGTAAAAAAATGGACATCTAAAAATGGTGTAGAACCCTCACCTCTGTATGCTTTCCTATATACAGATAATTCTCTCGACATTTATTCCCATATCTCGGTCAACCATATTATTGGCGGAATCGGGATTGGCGATGGACAGATTGCATTGAACACGTCACGGGAAGGTGCTAGCCGGGCCGCCCGATTAACCATTCAATTTAATCGGAAAATTTTCGAAGAAGCGTTCCCCGGTCTTCCGTCTGATCAGCAATTCTTTCTTGATCTATATGATATTGAATACACTGTCCCTTGAGATACAATGCCATAAAGAAATGCGGAATCCTTCTTTACCATAAGAATTCCGCATTTCTTTTACTGTATTACTTTATTGCAATGTTCCTGTGCCCTTGATTGTAAGAGCTGGGGAAGTAAGCGTAATGCTATCACTAAAGACTTTCTTTTTTGAAACAGGATGCAAGAAATCTACTTTAATTGTAAAGTCCGCTTTGTACGTTGTCGTTTTCCCATTCTTTGGTTTAACCCATCGATAAGCTTTTCCCTCTTCCTTTCCAACAGGAACGGCCCCTTTTAGTTCTTCCCCACTGATTCCTACAGGTTTTAACACATACGATACACTTTTGACATCGAGTATATAAGAATCTGGATGCTCCTTAATTTTGTAGTGTAGTTCTAACTTCACTGCCTTATTATCACTCGAATCTCCCGTATTGTTTAAATCAACCTTGAAATACTTCGAAACATCTATTGACTCTGGGGTAAAAGTAATCGGAAATTCTGTTTTTTCACCAACTACTTCACGTCCCGGAAAACCAGGTGTTACAGCTTTAAGTCCAAATGTAGTAGGTTGCGGCTTGTCATTCTCTTTATCTAAACTAACACTGATCGTCGCCATATTATCATCGAACTTGCCGGTTCTAAACTTAATCCATTGTTGCGTATTTCTGTCCCAGCGATACCATTCCGTTTTATCCGTAATCGTATTTGCCGAAGGGCCATCATGGTTAACAACAAGTTTGCCTTCGTCTCCTACAACCTGATACGTACCATGAAATTCCGGATTCATCTTTACTGTGACCTTACATTCAGCTTTCAAGCCGCTGTTGTCAAGCGCTGTAGCTGTGATAATCGCCGTACCACCATAGATGCCCTTCACTATTCCCTTATCGTCTACTGAAGCTATAGTTGGCGCACTCGATTCCCACTTTACTGACCTATTCGTAGCATTAAGCGGTTTAATTTCAGGAACAAGGGTCTTTTCTGTATTCATATCCAATGTAAGAAACGCTGGAAGTGAGATATTTGTTACCGGAATCGCTGGTGATAGTACTGTTACATTACATTTAGCCGTAAAGCCGCCATCTACCGTTGTAACAGTAATCTTTGTTATACCAGGATTTTGGGCAGTAATTTTTCCTTGTGCATCCACTTTAGCTATGTTCGGATCTGCTGTAGACCATGTGACAGCTTTATTTGTCGCGTTTTCAGGAAGTACCGTAGCAGTAAGCTGCTCCTCATTGCCTGGATTCATTGTTAATTTGTCTTTGTTTAATTTTACTCCCGTGACAGCCATGGTACCATTTTTAACAGTAATCGTTACAGAAGGAAGTGAGACAACCTGATCCTTGCCGTCAAAATCTTTGTAGTATAGCTTAATATCATTTAATTCATACGTCCCAATAGTTTTGAATATAAGCGGAAGGCTATACGATTGAGGCGATGGCGTTGAACCATCTCGCTTGTACGAAACGTCATTTAAATTAATTACAGCATAATCTCCATCCCTAACTGCCGTAGCATCAGGTGTTAACTCAATATTTTGCCCTGAAGAATTTCCCTGTATATTATTCAGCTTTACTTTTATTTTTACTTCACTCATTTTAAGCTCACGAATTTGTTTTGTAATCGATTCAAAAACGTCTTTTAGATTTTGTGTCGTACCACGAACAGCAGACGCCCCTGTCATTTGCGAAAGGTTTTGCAGGAAATCTAATTGAGCATCAGCAAGTTCGAACCCAATAGAATATAGCTTTGTATTAGAAGAAGCTAGCTCTCCCGCAGCATCCAAAGCATATGCCTGTATTCTTTCTGTAACCCCCCGTAGACTGGCATCGTAAGGATAATATGTTCGAGTATTCTCGACTGTTTCTGACACTGAACCATTCGTATAAATTGTCATAGAAACGTTATACAAGTCATCTTGAGGAGCATCTATTTTCTTATTTCCTGAACGATAATAATATTTGCCCTTTAGCTTTACTTTCGACTTAGCAAATTGTGTAGGCTCACCATCTGTTAAAAAAATGATATATCTGCTGTTTTTAGACGAGGCTAGCATTTGATTTGCTTTTTCAAGTGCATCACTATAGTTTGTTCCACCACTTGCTTTTAGTCCGTTCACCTTCTTCATAATTTGAGTCTCGAATGCGTTATTTTTATTGTCCGTTAAAGCTACATCAATTGTTGCTGTACTACTGAATGATATAAGGCCGATGCGGTCAAAGTTTCCTGAAGGATTGTCTTCCTTTAGCATGTCTACGGCTTGTTGAATTGACTTCTTAGCCAGTTCCATGCGCGTGGTCCATTTTCCATTTTCATCCTTTATTTTGGAGCCACCTACACTTTCATCCCCCATTGAACCCGAGCGATCAATAACAAATACAAGGTCGACAGGCTGACGTCCAGCCTGCGTGGTCGATCCCTTAGGAATTACAGATAGCCCTATACTTCCTTTAGCGGGGGCTCCGTTAGTAGGCATTGTAATCTCCAAATTGGCCGAATTTACTCCTCCTTCTAATCTTGGAGTATCATTTGCCGCTTTTGCATAAACGAAAAATAAAGAACTATTAATCAACAAAGCGAACAAAGCCAAAAAAATCACCCAACGCTTTTTGCTCATAGCTAACCTCTCCTCCTTTTTACTTAATTAAGCCTTAAAGCCTAAAACTATATACTTATTTTATCATAGATGATTTTCTTACAGAAAAAAACCTATTATGTCATATATTCCTTTGAAGAAATTTGAACAAAAAATGTCTGCCCTATATTTTATAAGGCAGACACCGTTCAACTTTATGTTTAAGTTCTTTACTTTTTCTCCATTTCTTCAACCAGATGCACTGCAGCCTTCCAAATATCGCCCGCGCCCATCGTCAGCACAAGATCACCTGATGTAACAGTACGCTTCAAATGCTCGACTACTTCTTCCTTCGAAGCGATATACTTCGCATTCGCATTACTATTCTGCTTAATTAAATCCACCAGCTTCTCGGCGCTAACGCCTTCGATCTCAGGATCATTTGCTGGAGAATAAATGTCAACAATGATGACCTCGTCCGCTTTCCCGAACGCCTTGCTAAACGCATCCAGCAGGAAGAATGTACGTGTATAGCGCTGCGGCTGGAAAATCGCAACTGTACGGCGATTCGTCGAGCGAGCTGCTTCCAGGGTCGCCTCAATCTCGGTTGGATGATGTGCATAATCGTCTACAATCAAAATATCGTTTACCTCGCCAATCACTTGAAAGCGACGTTTCGCACCGCGGAATGCAATAATAGCGTCAGCAATCTCTTCAAATGTAAGGTTTGCTTGCATGCATACCGCTACCGTCGCCAGCGCATTGTACACATTATGGATACCCGGTACGGACAGCTTCATCCGGCCCAGTAGTTTGCCTTTATGCGTTACATCAAATGAAATCGTGCGATCGCCCGGTGCGATGTTACTGGCCATGTAATCAGCCTGCTTGTCAATTGCGTACGTACTAAGCGATACATTCGCTTTTTTCTCCGCCAGCATCTCCTCTACATAATCATCATCAATGCAGACGACTGCCGTGCCATTCTCTTTTACCTGGGAGAGAAATTGACGGTATGCTTTTTTCAAATTCTCGAAATCTCCGTCATAGTTTTCGAGATGATCCGGTTCAATGTTCGTTACGACAGCAATATGCGGGAAGTATTCCAGGAACGTGCCATCGCTTTCGTCCGCTTCCGCCACAACGAAGTCACCCTGGCCTGCTTTTGCATTGCTGCCAATATCCATAATCTCGCCGCCGATGAGATACGTCGGATCGATTCCTGTTTTTTCCATCACAAGTGCAATCATGGATGATGTCGTCGTCTTGCCGTGGGCGCCTGCCACTGCCACACCTTTCTTCTCATTCAACAGACGCGCCAGCATTTTGGAACGATGAATCAATGGAATCGCCTGTGCCTTGGCTGCGGTCAACTCCACGTTCTCCTTCGGAATATCAGTCGAATACACGACCAGGTCTGCACCTGCAATGTTTTCCGCCTGATGGCCGATGAACACCTGTGCGCCTTTTTTTTGTAGCTTATCTGTCAATTCTTTTCGAGCTACATCAGAGCCTGTGACATGACATCCCATATCCAGCATGACACGGGCAATGGCGCTCATTCCATACCCGCCAATGCCAATAAAATGAACATGTTCTCTTTTGTGCTCATGCTGTTTTTGTACCTCGGTGTCCATCTTATTCATCACCAGCTTTCCTATTTTCTTTCCACTCGTTTCGTATATCTGATATAAAGTATAAGGATCCGGCCACCAGAAGCACCTCCTGCGGAGTGACCGTATGTATTGCCTGCCTCCACGCTTCCCGCCAATTTTCTTCAGCCTGTACGGATACATCAGGAACGGAAGCTTTGAAAGCGGCCGCAAGTTCGATAGCGCTGGCCGCACGTGGATGGTCTGTTTTCGTCACCCATACCCGCTCACACAGCGGAGCGAGTATGCCAACCATCTCTGCATAATTTTTATCTGCTAGCGCGGAAAAAACAAGAGAAACTTTCCGCCCCGGATAATAGTCCCGTACCGTTTGTGCAAGCGCACGCACACCATCCACGTTATGTGCACCATCCAAAACAATATCCGGAGCATTGTTGATTTTTTCAAACCGGCCTGGCCATCTCGCTTCCCGCAAGCCTTTATGAATATGCTCTTCTTCAACGTACAAGGCAAAATAACGGTTCAGCACCTGGAGCGTCATGAGCGCCCCGGCGGCATTGTCCACCTGATGCGCGCCAGTGAGTCCTAGTTCACAGCCTTTTATATTTCCGAATAAACCGGTAAAATCCATCATCTCCCGGCCTTCGTGCTGCGAACGTAGCGCTTCATACTCTTTTCCTGCACGATATATCGTAGCACGGCGCGATTTGGCGACCTCTTCGATGATTTCCATCGCTTCACCGGGCATTTTCCCGGTAATGAGTGGAACACCATTTTTAATAATTCCGGCCTTTTCCCGGGCAATAGCCGGAACATTCTCTCCCAATATATTCATATGATCGAACCCGATATTGGTGATAATACAGGCGAGTGGATGAACGATGTTGGTAGAATCAAGCCGACCGCCAAGCCCCGTCTCCCAGATGACAATATCCGGGTATGTCACCGTCGCAAAGTATAGAAGCGCTAACGCCGTTACAACTTCAAACTCCGTCGGCGCACCGAGTTCGCTTTCTCTCATATCTTCAACGATAGGCTCCAGCCTATTAATAAGTACAACTAGGTCTTCAGTTGCAATATAGTCCCCGTTATACTGAATCCTCTCATGGAAGGATGTAATGTACGGAGATACAAACATGCCGACATCCTGCCCTGTTTGTCGTAAAATTGAGTACAGAAATGCAGCTGTCGATCCTTTGCCATTCGTACCAGCAATATGAATAAATTTTAATCGTCGCTCGGGATGCCCGAGGCGCTCCATCATATATTCCATTCTTTCAAGGCCAGGCCGGATAGAGAATCTCTCTAATCCGGCCAGCCAGGAAAGTGCATGTTCCAATGATTGTTCAGTCACGTTCCGCTCACCCTTTAAGCTCTTCGATTCTTGCTTTCACTTTCGCTTGCTTCTCAAGATAGTCGGCCTCTTTTGCCCGTTCCTGCTCAATAACTTGTGCTGGCGCTTTTTCAACGAAGCCTTTATTGGACAGCTTCTTCTGAACGCGTTCTACCTCATCATTAAGTGCCGTTAGCTCTTTTTCCAGACGGGCAATTTCTTGCTCAATGTCAATGAGGCCGGCAAGCGGCAGATAGAGCTCTGCACCGCTGACAACCGCTGACATCGCCTTTTCAGGTGCTGCAATGCCTATACCGATGTTCAGCACTTCCGGATTACAGAAGCGTTCGATGTATGCCTTGCCGCTCTCAAGGTACGATAGCATCTCTTCATCATTCGCTTTGATGAGCAGTTCGATTTTTTTGCTCATCGGTACGTTCACCTCTGCCCGAATGTTACGTACACTGCGGATTACACCCATCAATAGCTCCATTTGTTTCACAGAAGGTGCATCTTCTAATTCCGGTTTCACTTCTGGCCAGGAGGCAACGATTAAGCTGTCCCCTTCATGCGGCAGATGCTGCCAGATTTCTTCTGTAATGAACGGCATGAACGGATGCAGCAAGCGCATCGTCTGGTCGAGCACGTATGCCAATACTGAACGCGTCGTCTTCTTGGCTTCCTCGTCATCACCGTATAACGGCAGCTTCGCTACCTCAATATACCAGTCACATAACTCATCCCAGACGAAGTTGTAAAGTACGCGACCAACTTCTCCATATTCAAAGCTATCTAGCAGGCGAGTCGTATCTTTCACCGTTTCGTTTAGACGGTGTAGAATCCATTTGTCGGCAATACCAAGCTTCTCTCGATTTATATCAATATCTTCATAGCGGAAGCCTTCCATGTTCATCAACGCAAAACGAGAAGCATTCCAGATTTTGTTCGCAAAGTTACGCGCGCTTTCTACACGTTCCCAACGGAAGCGCTGGTCATTCCCGGGCGTGCAGCCTGTCGCCAGCATATATCGCATGGCATCAGCTCCGTATTGTTCAATTACTTCCATCGGATCGACACCGTTACCTAACGACTTGGACATTTTACGGCCTTCGGCATCACGTACCAGACCCGTAATCAGAACGTGCTCGAACGGCTTCTGATTAGTAAATTCAAGCGCTGTAAAAATCATGCGCGCCACCCAGAAGTAGATAATATCATACCCTGTTACAAGCACATCAGTCGGATAGAAATGCTTCATATCTTCCGTTTCATCCGGCCAGCCAAGCGTAGAGAACGGCCAGAGAGCGGAGCTAAACCATGTGTCAAGTACGTCCGTATCCTGCTTCAGATTTTGACTGGAGCATTTTGAACATTGATGAATATCTTCACGGGATACAGTCATCTCGCCACAATCTTCACAGTACCAGGCCGGAATACGATGTCCCCACCAAAGCTGGCGGGAGATGCACCAGTCACGTACATTTTCAATCCAGTGCAGATAGATTTTCTCGAATCGATCCGGGACAAACTGGACGCCTTCTTTTGATTTTTGTGCTTCAATCGCCCGTTCAGCCAATGGTCCCATTTTAACAAACCATTGTGTTGATAAATACGGCTCCACAACCGCGCCACTACGTTCGCTATGGCCTACAGAATGCATATGCTCTTCAATTTTGAAGAGGACGCCCTGTTCCTGCAGGTCACGTACGATATTCTTGCGGCATTCAAAGCGGTCCTGCCCCTGGTAAATATCTGCGTTCTCGTTCATTTTTCCAGACTCATCCATTACAAGCACTTGCGGAAGGCTGTGGCGCTGACCAAGTTCAAAATCATTCGGATCATGGGCCGGTGTAATCTTCACTGCACCGCTCCCAAACTCACGGTCAACATAGTCATCAGCGACGATTGGAATCTCACGGCCGACAATCGGCAGGATAACCGTCTTGCCAATCAAGTGTTGATAACGATCATCTTCCGGATGTACAGCTACGGCCGTATCACCAAGCATCGTCTCCGGTCGTGTAGTCGCTACTTCAATATAACCTGTGCCATCTTTCAACGGATAACGCAGATGATACAATGCACCTTGTACGTCCTTGTACTCTACTTCGATATCGGAAAGAGCCGTGCGGGTAGCCGGATCCCAGTTGATAATATATTTTCCGCGATAGATAAGCCCTTTCTCATATAGGCGAACGAATACTTCCCGTACTGCATGGGAGAGCCCTTCATCAAGCGTAAAGCGTTCGCGACTATAGTCGATCGACAACCCCATCTTTGTCCACTGTTCGCGAATGATGCTCGCATAGTGTTCTTTCCATTCCCATACTTTCTCCACGAACTTCTCACGGCCCAGATCATGGCGCGAGATGCCTTCCTCACGCAATGTCCCTTCTACACGCGCCTGCGTGGCAATACCGGCATGATCCATGCCTGGAAGCCATAGCGCATCATAGCCTTGCATTCTCTTAAAACGAATCATAATATCCTGCAATGTATTGTTTAGTGCATGACCAATGTGCAGATTGCCTGTTACGTTCGGCGGTGGAATTACAATCGTAAACGGTGTTTTATCCGGATTGCGCTCAGCCTTAAAATAGCCGCTATCACGCCAGAATGGATACCATTTGGCTTCTGTCTGTTTCGGTTCATATTTCGTTGGCATTTCAGGTTGGTTTGACTGATTAGACATACATATACCTCCATGAAAAATACTTTCTGAATCGAGCGCGTTCAAAAAAGAGGCCAAACAGAACCGTGAAGTGCAAGGCGTGGCAATCCCGAGCAACTGAGGGGCAACTCAGAAATTCACAGCTCTGTTTCCCGGACTTTTTGAACTTTCTCTTATCATAAGAAAACTCCCCCGTCCTATCAAAGGACGAAGGAGTATATTTCGCGGTACCACCTTTGTTAGCCTGAATAAAGCGCACGTCAAACGGCGCAGCAACAGGCCCACTTGTATCATGATAACGGGTGTGTCCCGGTCTGCCCTACTTCCTCATTCGGGCAAACGGCTCAGAGGCTACCTTCTATCAGTACATCCATGCAAGCCTTCCACCGGTGGCCCGCTCTCTGGTATGGCATCCCAACATACTCTTCCTCTTCATTGCCGATATACATTGTTATTCTTCCTTATCCATTGTACCCAGTTCAAGAAGAAATAGTCAATATACCTTTCCACTATTCCATGTCCTGTTTCAGGCGGCCATCCGCAAGCTCAATAATACGGCCTGCTTCATCTGCCTGCTTCATATCATGTGTAACCATAATTACCGTCTTCCCCTGGGCATTCCACTCTTTAAATAAACTTACAATTACGCTGGCATTATACGCATCGACCGCACCAGTCGGTTCATCGGCCAATATTACATCAGGTTTATTAATAAGCGCCCGGGCGAGCGCGACTCTGCGCTGTTCACCGCCGCTTAATTGGTACGGAAGATTCTCAAGCTTATCCTTAAGCCCTACCTTCTCCAGTACTTCCTTGCCCCACTTTTCATCACTAGCCTGGTACGTACGATGTATAGTCTTTGGAAGCAGTACATTCTCCAGCGTATTAAGTGTCGGTATTAAGCTTGGGAACTGGAAGATGAATCCACAGCGTTCGGCCCGGATACGCGTTCGTTCCTTATCGCGCAAGTTCGTTACATCTTTACCGTCAAAACGTACGACACCTTCTGTCGGGCGTTCCAACAACCCCGCCATCGCAAGAAACGTCGATTTGCCGCTACCCGAAGGACCGACGACAGCGACGAACTCACCTTCATACACCGTTTCACTTATATTATGTAGTGCATGTATTTTTCGTTCCCGGCCAATCTTGTATGTTTTACAAATCTGCTCAAGCATAATCATGGCTACTCGCCCTCCCGAATCGCTTCATAAGGTTGTAGCTTTAGCGTGGATCGAACCGGGAAGAAGGCAGCTGCTATCGCAATAAGTGTCGTTACCGCAGTTGTTCCAAGTCCTATTAGAATTCCTGTCGACCAATCCGGGAACAGCATCGGAAGTTGCAACAGCTGCAAAATCAAAATTCGGTTGTCATATAAAGCCGCCCCAGCTGCAAGCGAGCCGATCGATGCCCCAATAACAGAAGCAAAGCTTGCTTCCATCAGCAGTAAACGAAATGTAACCATACGTGAAGCTCCCATAGCCCGCAGCATACCGATCTCTTTTTGCCGCTCACTAATAAGTGCAGTAAACATTGTCATTACTTGCAAAGCACTCATTATTAGTACTAGACCAATCATCATATAGCTCATCATTTTCACCGGAAATACCTGCTTGTTGACCGTTTCCTGCAAACCGCTTCCTTTCACTACATCCACATTCAGGTTCAGGCGTTCGATTTGCCGTTTTACAAACTCTTCCATTCCCGGCTTGGTTTTAACAAGGACGATAGAGATGGAGCCCTCCGGGAAATCCAGCTTGTTCTCTTTATGATTAAGCTCACGCGCGGCATCCATCGTAATAAATAATGTCTTATCCGTCCCCATACCTGTCGGAAAAATCATATTCTTCAGCATAAAATCCTTGCCGAATAATGTGACCCATTCCTCCATAAATTCATTATCGAAATGATAGATATAGTTCTTGCCGCCCGCTTCCGCTCCGGCGATTAAATCGTATTTACCGATTTGTTTCTCGGTAGCCGTCCAATTTTTGAGTGTAAAATCGGTTTTTGGATCATAGGCGACAACCGGAAAATCACCAGATGTCTGACAGCAAACGGCTGATACCGTTTCCAGATACAATTGCGGGGAAGCCACCTCTATTTCTCCGATAGTACGTATCTTATCCACGACGCTTGCTGGCATGTAGAATTTGGTCGGCGTACCGGAGATGATCATATCGCCTGCCTGTCCGCCGAATCCTTTTGGCACAACCATCAGGCCTGCACCGAGACGACTGGAGCTTGCGTCGATGCTCCGTTCCATTGAATATACAAAAAAATAGCTTGTAAACAAAATAAACGCTGTAATGGCGGCACTACCCGCGAGCAGAACAGTACGGGACATTTTTCGCTTTAAATTACGCCAGGCTACCGTAGAAAGCTTTTTCATTCTTCCTCTACCTCTCTAAGTCTTTCAGCATCTTTTTCCATTATAGCAAAGTGCTAATAGGCTTTACTGAGGTGTTTGTGTCAATCTCGCGACGTTAGAATCTTAATCATCATGAAGAAAAGCCCGCTAATAACCGCAAACCAAAGGATGTAATAAATAATCTGTACGCCGCTCAGCATGCCCATCCACCACTCTTTTTCTTATTTTTCCCTATTATAACGATTGGCAACACACAAAGCAAAAAAGACCAGATGAACGCTTACCATCTGGTCTTTGCTCTCTTACTTCAACGTTTTCAAGAATTCAACCATGGAGTCCTGCTGATCTGGTGTCCAGGAAGCTCCAAGCGCCGGCATGCCGCCACGTCCTTTGGTTAATACTTCCTTGACTCCTTCCGGTTTTAATTTATCCACGACACCATGCAGCGTCGGAGCCACGCCGCCCATGCCACCTTTAAAATCGGCACCATGACAAGCCAAACATTGACTAGATAAACCTTTTCCAACCTCTGCACTCACGCCCTGCGCCGCTTCTCCGTCTGCTGGACGTTCATCGATTCCTTTTACAGTCAGTGCATACCCGACAGCCCAGATGGCAAGCACGGCATACACCACAATTAGGAAACGAGGGACTTTTCCATGGCCTTGCTTCATGCCCATTACTTCATCAAAATGTTCTTCATGATGTTCATGGTTATTATGTTTATCAGACATATTGTCGCCTCCTTTTCCCAATTATTTCGCTGGAGCCGGTTTCAGGCTCATCAAGTATGCAACCAGATTATTCAAATCTTCATCGCTCAAGTAATCGTATTTCGGCATGATGGATCCGGGAACGATTTTTTGCGGATCTTTCAAATGTTCCAGATTCCACTCCTTGCTTGTACGAGCACCTACCCACATCAAATCCGGACCTGTACGGTTCGAGCCGAACAGATGCGGCCGGTCGTTGACATAATCGCCTGGCACGCTTACAGGACCAATGTTCATTGCCAGGTCGGCCTTAACAGGACGTACGACTTGTGTATGGCAAGTGTTACATCCGTTTGCAATATATACTTGGCGCCCCTTTGCTTCCGGGGAATCCGGATCATACTTCCGCGCTTCCGCATTTGCGGTCGGCGTCATCATATCTTTATCAAAGAGTGGAAGTATGATTGTCGCGAACGTTCCCATCATAAAGAGCGCAATAGCAGCAAGGTAAATCGCTAACGCGTTTCTTTCCAAAGTTGTCCCCTCCTCGGGATAAATTAAGCAACGACGCTTTCTTCGTCAGAAGCAAATTTTGTACCTGCCTTCACGGTTCTCCACAGGTTAAACACAAAGAAGAACTGACCAACAATCATCATTGTGCCGCCAACAGCACGCCATACAATGAGCGATCGAACTGTATTGATTGTCTCAATAAACGGCGTACCTTCCATCCAGGCAAAACCTTGGATAACTCCGGCAATCCAGAGCGTAAAAGCAAACATTAAGAAACCGATAACAGAGAAATAGTAGTGCCAGTTCATTAAGGCTTTACTATAAATATTGCGTCCCGTAAGACGCGGGACCGCATAATAAATCGTTACGAAGCACACAAAAGAAAACGCAGCAAACGGAGCCATGTGCGCGTGTCCTACAACCCAGTGCGTAAATTTAACGACCGCACTAACTTGCATGAGTGCCTGAAACGGGCCTTGCAAACATGCCATAAGATAAAAGATGGCAGCCGTAACAAGGAATTTCATGTTTACATCTTCAGCTACTTTATGCCATACACCTCGCATCGTACCAAACACATTCGCAAGCACAGTCCAAACCGGAATAATCAACAAAATGGAAGGAATGATACCCGCTTTCATTAGCCAAACCGGGATCGGACCATTCACCAAATGGTGAGGGCCATTCCATACATAAATCGTCGCGATAGTCCAAAAGCCGATAAGGGAAAGCTTATGGCTGTATAACGGCTTGCCTGTCAGCTTAGGCAGCAGGTAGTATATCTGACCGATCCCTACCGTAGTAAACCACAAACCAAGAACGTTATGACCATAGAACCAGTTCATGTTCGCCTGTGCGGCACCGCCTACGATGGAAGACGGGATGTTACCGACCGTATATACGAGCGGCAGCCAAATTAAAGAACCGACAAAATACCAAATAGAAACGTATAATTGCTTTTCCTGACGCTTTGCGATAGTCATGAAAAGGTTAATCGACATCAATACGCACAAAATGATAACGCCAATGTCAAGAACTAATGGCAGTTCGGCATATTCTACCCCAGTTGAATATCCCATGCAGATAACGACGACAGCAGCCGCAATGGCTAGATTCCAGATAATGCAAGTGAGATTACCCAGCCTTTCACTCCACAGTGGCGTACGCGTCAGCTTCGGAATCATGTAAAACATCGCGCCCACCATCGCCATCGACAACCACGCCAGTAAAACGCCATTGGTGTGAATGATACGTATGTGGGCGTATGTCAATGCGAAGTTCAAAGCGTCCTGACCCTGAAAATACAAGAAATTAGGGTCAATTTGCTTAATCGCCACAACAAGACCACACAGCATCGATATAATCAGCCAGAACAGTGAAGTGTACCAGAAATTCTTCGCGGTACTAAATGGAGCATTACTTAACATGTTGTGAACCTCCCCCTTTAATGTTTAAGTAATATTTCGCCTTAAAAGACACCTGATTCTATAGCGTTATATCCCAAAATGTAAATATTTTGGTTTTAACACTATGGATGAAGTAATAACTTGACACCAACCATAAACAATGCGATAATAGTGTTAAGTTATGTCTTGGCATCTATTAATTGCTACGCTTTTAGGATATATCGCCCATCTAAGAGGGTCAATTATCATTTGTAGAGAAAGTTTGTCGACTTGGTGACAATTGCCATAAGCAAAAAGATAAGCCAAAAGGACGAGTTTTTACAACTTATCCTTTTGGCTTATCTTTTTTTGAAGGAATTATTGATGTATGGAGCATTTATTTTGCCTAAAATTTCATTCACTCCTCCGCTTGTGGCCGCGTATACTGACAGCAGACCCCCCTTTCAGAAAGGAGCCTCTGCGATGAAAGGACGCTGGCGATACCATCCATTTTATGTGAAAGTCCGCTATGGTGCTTTGCAGCTTATTGTCCCATTTATTATCTTTCAATTCATTCGTACTTTGCTTTTTCCTACTCCTTTTGATGTTATTCTGCTCACGCTGCTGGCCCTGCTGTACGCTGCTATCCTATGCGACTGGATATAGAAGTAAGCCGCAACCTCGTCCGGCTGCGGCTTATTTTTGCTTGATGGCCAAAGCAAACTGATGCATTTCTGAAAGAAGCTGAAGATGCTTTTGCCATGTTTGCATCCACTGCTGCACACTCTGTCCGCGGTCCTCTCCCGCAGTATTCCAATAGGTACGTGCCACATGTGCAAGGCGCTCGGGAAATAATAAATAGCAAGATAGCAGCAAACGTTCCTCCTCCGTCAACGGATTTTCTTCTTCGTATGCGGCCAACCACTTTCTCCCTCTTCTTATACTCCATCCGCAACGGGGAGCATAGCGCCGGAAAAAAATCGCCAAATCTCTCACAGGTGTATCGAGGTTAGCCCGCTCAAAGCGGGTAATATAAAAGGCTCCGCCTGCCCCGATAATCATATTACGGCGATGGATACGCCCATGACATAATACACGCATAAGGGGTCTTCTTTCCAATCGTGCAGTTGCATCTGTTAGCTCCCGGACAGCATACTGCGCAAAATGAAGAAACTGTTCGACATTTTTCTTCACCATTTTCCCGAAAACTTCCGTACCATGGTGCTGCCCTGCCATTTCTGCTATCAAAACAATTTGGGCTATACTACTCTCCCACCGTTGCCTAATCTGTTCAAGTGATACCGGTGCATACCCTTGCCACCTTACCTGTGCCCGAATGCTTACCTGATGGATACGTCCCACTTCCCTCAACACCCTGGTTTCCCATTCCGGCACGCGCCAAATCGCCTCCGTCTCCTCTATCCACGGTTGCAAAACATACATCCCGTACCTCGTTGCAATATATGGTTCTCCATATTTCGTGACACAGAAAGGAACTACGCTTTTAATGCCCTGACTGTATAAATAATGAAGCCAAGAAGCGACAAAGTATAACTGTGTTGGATGCTCATCTGTCTTCTCCAGCAGAAAGATACCATTGTCTGTCTCTACTCTCCACCGATTCTTTTCCGTTTCATCTATTCCATATAAACGCAGATCATAATCATGCAACAAATGCTTTGCCTGCCACTCTACCAATTCCATTATCCGGAGTCCTCCTCATACAAGACCCGCATCTCCGTGACACATCGAAGTATCTTTTCACGCTGGCCTTGCAGATGAAATCCAGCGATAATGCGCTCCCGCTCTTCTGATAATTGTGGCAAGCCCTCAAGGCCAGAAAGAACAGGCAGCGGATAGCAGAGAAGCGCCAACAGATAGTTCTTCTCCGGGACAGGAATCCGACGTACACTGGCATAAGCGGAAAGAAATTGGTTCACACCTTCCGTATCGCTTATTTCATAGATTTGTTCAAGTAGTGTAACCGTATCTTCATGGCGCGGAACAAGAACCGGATTGTGCAGACCCGTAATATACCAACATGGCTCCCAATACACCAAAGAAGAAAGGGGCATATGCGCAAATGAAAGCGGGGTTCTGTCGTTTTCTCCCCCGCTTGCCTCGTACAATGCCTCCGCCTTACGTACCCTTTCCGCAACACGCGAAAGGTTATACAACAGCCAGTTGTCACTCTGCCTGCTTTCTATTTCTTTTATGATGGCATGCAAATAACGATAGCTGCTTTTCAATCTTGTCTCATTTAGTGTTCCCTTTTTGCGATAGCGTCCCCGGTACACTTCTTCTACATTGTCAAAGCACAGATGAATATGAGCCAGCAATTCTCCGAACGTCTGATATCCCTTCATTTGAAGCTCATTGCGCTTGGACCAGTCATAATCCTGCTCCCAGTAATCTGACAAGGCATACGAGCCTGCCAAATCGGAAATCCAATGTTCACCCTGTCCATTCACTAAATATCGTTCTACGTGTCTAAAACCTTGATTAACCAAATACTCTCGCCAGCTATGTGACCAGCGGATTAGGTTTTCGTCTTGACAATAAATGATTCTCTTTTTACCTCGGTCAGTTAGTGCATACCATCCATTCTCTTCATGCCTAACCTCACGAATCGTAAAGGGGTAGCCATCCAGATGATTGCGCAGCCTTTCTTCCTGCAGGTTCATCCTACTTCCCCCTCAAGCCTCAAGATTTCACCGGGATATACAACACTTGCCCTTTAGCTACTGTAGCATTCGTATGCAAGCCGTTTGCCATTGCAATATCAGCAGGAGTCACATTGTATTTCTCAGCAATGCCATCAAGCGTCTCATCCTGCTGAGCAATGCACATTTTCAGACGCGTAAATTCTTCTTTTTCCTGCCTCATAAAGGAAGTTAAATACAATGCTCCCTCTTTTCTTTCCGTTTCATTGCTCTCATTCTCTCTGCTTTCTTCCGTCTCTTCTTCGCGTGCGTCCATCTTTTCTGCCTCTGTCTGCTGTGCATTTGGCGTCGTCTCCCGCTGAGCATAAGAAGATAACAAAGAAGTTGTAACTGTTACCGGATCCCGCTTCGTTCCCTTCAATGTGATGGAAACCTTCGCTTCTTCCTTTTCTTCTGCCGGTGAAGCTTCGTCTACAGATTCGCCTGTATCCATCGGCCGGTCGTGTTCTTCCGTTTCTTCTGCCTGATTTTGTGGCCTCTCCGGCTCTAGCTCCTTCTGTCTTTCTGTTACCTTCGTTTGTCCTTCTTGTGGTTGCCTTGGCTCTGCAGTTGTCTGCTGAATATTCGTTGGTTCTTCCTTTGTTTTTACATCCTGGGGTTGTAATGATTGTTTCTTCGCTCTTGATTGATCAATTTGTGGTTTATCCATTTCTTCCGCTTTTACTT